>JAEZSM010000127.1 GCA_023421875.1 Spirochaetota bacterium
TGTTCTGGAAGGGGAAGATATAGCGGCGTTCTCCCCGCTGCACCGAAGGCCACATGGAAAGGGTAGTCAGGGCGCTGTGTCCGCGGAAATAGTAATCCCGTACCATGCGCCGCAGGAGGCGGTAATCGGTGGTACTCACCCTGTTGTGGTCGTCCAGATTGAGCTGGGTAAGGGCGGAGACATAAATCTTGAACTTATTATCCTGAGGAATTTTAGGCGTGAGTTGATCGTTAAGGCCGTGGATGCCCTCTAAAATTAGCACCTCGTGGCCCGAAAGCCCGAGGCTCTTACCCGATTCGCGCCGGGTGCCGGCCTTGAAGTCGTACAGGGGCATTTCCACCTTGTCGCCGTCGAAAAGCCTCAGCAGCAATTCATTCAGGTATCTGACGTCCAGGGCTTGTAGCGACTCGAAGTCCGGCTTTCCCTCCTTGTCCAGAGGGGTTTTTGCCCGATCGATAAAAAAATTGTCCAGCTCGATGGGAATTGGCTCAAATCCCAGCACTTTTAGTTGAATAGCCAGCTTTTTTGAGCTGGTAGTCTTGCCCGAGCTGGAAGGCCCCGCAATGAGCACCACCTTGACCTTGTCAGCCTTTTGAGCCACCGCCTCGGCAAGGGAAGCGATCTTCTTGTTCTGCAGGGCTTCGGCCACCATGATGTACTCTTTGATGCCTCCCGATGCGTAGAGCTTATTGAGCCTGCCCACCGATCCTATGCCCAGGACACGGCCCCGTTCCTTATAGTCTTCGGAGATCTGATACAGTATGGGTACATCCTCGAATGCTTGCAGGTGATCGGGGCTGTTCCTGCGCGGATAGCGAAGTAACATGCCGCCGTGGTAGGGAATGAGTTCCCAGAGGGAGAGAATCCCAGTGCTCATCACCAAGGGATAGATGTGCAGATCCCTGAAGCCCGCGCACTCGTTGAGAGCGATTTGGGGATCGTTGAGGTTTTCCACCAGGGCGAGGGTATCCAGCTGTCCGGAATTCTTGAAATACTCGCATGCTGCTTCCCAGGGCCAGTCTTCGACCTGAACGGGAATATTGTCTGCCACGAGGTTTTTCATTCCTTGGCTCAAGGCTTTGATAGCTGCCTCTGAAAGTGGTTGTTCGTCCGCGTAGTAGTGATAAAAACCTGCCCCGATAGCCATGCCGGCGATCAGCCTCCGTTCGGGGAAGAGCTGCCGTGAGGCGATTGCCAGGAGGAAGCAAAGCGATCTGCGGTATACAAGGGCTCCGGCGGCGGAATGGGATAGTACAGGCTTGACCCTGCAGTCGCTTAAAAGTTTTGTGTCCAAGCCCTTTATTTCATTGTTCACCAGGGCAGCCACCAAGGAATGGTCGAGGCTGCCTGCCTTTGAGAGGACATCCAATGCCCGCACCCCGGCGGGATAAAGGGCTGATTCGCCCGATTCGTAGTGGATAGTGATCTGCGTCATTGTTCTCAACCCCTCGTATTTGACGATTTGAACCGCTAAAGAGTACAATAAACCATAACACAGCACTAGAGAGAAGCCAAAAAGACATTCTATGAGCCGGTTTTTTGGGTATCCGTCATCAAACGCCGTGGAGACCCTTTCTTGCTTCAACTCTGGAGCTCCAATCTAAAAGGAGTTGTCATGAACCGCGACATACCAGCTAGAAATCAGGTGCCCCTCGAGGACCGATGGGATCTTTCGGCGCTTTTTGCTTCCGACGAGGCCTGGGAGGATGGGTTGAAGGAATTGGCTGGCCTCCAAGAGGGCATAGAGAAGGCCAAGGAGGGCTTCGCCGACTCCAAGCAAGCCTTCCTCTCCCTCCTCGGCTTCTACGAGTCCTATTCTATCCTGGACGAGCGCCTGGCTTACTATGCCGACCTAAGGACCACAGAAGACGAAGGCGACTCCGCGGCCCGGGGGCGACTGGCCCGGTATGTAGGCGCAGCCACGGCCGGACAGGCTGCCTGGTCTTGGTTGGTGCCTGCCATACAAGCCCTTCCCGAAGCCTTTGTTGAATCCTGCCTCCAGGACCCAGCCTTCGCGGATTACAAGGTCTTTCTGGGCAAACTCCTGCGCTTCAAGCCCCATATACTCACAGAAAAGGAGGAAAGGCTTCTGGCCCTCCAGGCCGAGAGCAACCGCGTAGCCCAAGAAACCTTTGGCATCCTGACCAACGTGGACTTCGATTTCGGGCGCATCAAAACCGATGAAGGCATGCAGGCCCTGAGCCAGTCCAGCTTCGCCTCTCTCATACGGAGCAAGGACAGGGCGCTGCGACGCAGGACCTACATGAAGTTCTACGCCGTCTATGACGCTCACAAGCACAGCCTGGCCAGCCTCTACTCAGGCTCTGTAAAGACCGACAAGTACCAGGCCCAGGTGCGTAACTATCCCGGAGCCCGGGCTCAAGCCCTCTTCCCGGACAATGTGCCCGAGGCTGTGTACGACAATCTGGTGCAAACGGTGAACGACAATCTTCCTGTACTGCACGAGTACTATGAATTGCGCATGAAGGCCCTGGGCCTTAAGGAACTCAGGCACTACGATCTCTATGTTCCCTTTGTCCCTGAGGCTAAAAGCAGGCACAGCTACCAGGAGGCGGTGGATTTAGTATCCAGTGCCCTGGCCCCGTTAGGAGAGGATTATGTAGCCACTCTCAGGTTAGGACTTTTAGGCGGCTGGGTAGATCGCTACGAAAATAAAGGCAAGCGCTCGGGTGCCTTCTCCGCTGGCAGCTATTCCGGAGAACCCTACATCCTCCTCAACTACAAGGAAGATGTGCTTAGCGACGTATTTACCATGGCCCACGAAGGCGGCCATTCTATGCATTCCTGGTACTCCAGAGCGAACAATCCCTTCCTCTGCTACAACTACAGTATTTTCGAAGCCGAGGTAGCCAGCACCTTCAACGAGCAGCTTCTTTTCAAGTACCTCTACGATAAATCCAGTTCGGAACAGGAAAGGGCAGCCCTTCTTTCCACCAGGATTGACGGCATGCTGGGCACCCTTTTCAGGCAGACAATGTTCGCCGAGTTCGAAGCCCTCAGCCACAAAATGCTCGAAGCGGGCGAAGCCCTCACCCTGGAAGCATTAAGAGCCCAATACCGCAAGCTTTTAGAAAAATACTTTGGCCCTCTCATGAAGCTGGAGAAGGTCTCCGATCTGGAAGGCTTAAGGATTCCCCACTTCTACAATGCCTTCTACGTCTACAAGTACGCCACCGGAATCTCTGCCGCCGTCGCCCTGTCGGAGAGGGTCCTCTCGGGCGGAGAAAAGGAACGCAAGGATTATTTCATTTTCCTCGCTTCAGGCGGCTCGCGCTTCCCATTGGAGGCGCTTAAAGTTGCAGGCGTGGACATGGCCAACCCTCAACCCGTGCGAGCCGCCTGCGCCAGATTCGCTTTGGATGTGAAGGCGCTCAGGGAGATACTTAAGCTGTAAGAGCGGATATATTCATAATGGAGCAGTGCATGGCGAGAAAACTGATATGTTTGTCTATGCTTTCCGCCTTTTTCTTTAGCCAAAGCCTCTATTCCATGCCGGCGAGCGGCCGCTTTCGGGTAGAGGCTTTAGCGGAAACGAATACGGCCTACCTCGCGTTGAGCGCTTTATCTACGAATCCCAAAAATATTTTTCTTGTGCTGCCTATAAAATCTCAGATACTGGTTAGGCAAAATATAAGCGTAGATCCTTCTCTGCTGTTGATCTACAATAAAAACGCAACATACGGCGAAGAAAACCTGATGTTACTTGTGGAGCTAGGTGCATCATTTCATTTCGGCGGTGGGCTGAAAGGTTGGAACATTGGGGTGTCGCCAGGAGTCCTTTATTCCTTCAGTGCCCGATTGGCTGGCTTTGCCGCCGCTATACGCGGCGGCTATCAATGGATACTCAATAAAGGTTTGGTACTGGGGGTCATGTTGGGTGGAAGATATATCTATGTTGACGGAACCATGGTAATTCCCGATTTGGCCCTCAATCTGGGATGGAAACTGTGACGGCTACTAAGGCTTAACTACAGCAGCTCAATCCTGGATAGGACAATGCTTGCCGCCGCCAGGGCTGCGGTCTCGGTTTTGAGAATCCTCTGCCCGAGGGAGCACGCTACGAAGCCCCGGGAACGAAGTACGTCAAGCTCCGCATCCGTCCAGCCCCGCTCGCTGCCGATCGCAAGCCAGAGAGGCGTCTTTAGCAGCGCAAAATCGGCTAACTTCGGAAGCTTCTCGCCGGGATGGAATACGATTCTGCTTATATCATTGGAGATAGCGCCGTGCCTTGAAGTTTCACTCAGGTTCGATGAGTCAAAGGCCGCGGTTTCGCCCTGCGAGCTCGCACCGCGTTGCGCGGCATCGATTGCGTCGCAGGCCCTGGAAAGACTCCAAAAGCAATCCACCTGGGGGAGCCTTGGGTTGCCTGCCTGCATGGCGCCTTCGATCAAATGGCTTTCAAAATCCCTGGTCCTGAAGAAGGTCGACTCGGCATAGGATTTCTCCCCGAGTTCGCTTAAGGTAAACCAGATTCGCTGCAACCCCAGGCTGGTGAGATCCTTGAGTATCCTGCCTGCCTGGATGGGCCGGGGAAAGCCCATGAGAAGGTTCACCGGATACAGCGCTGGAGCTTCATGCTCAGAAGTGAAGGAGAGAAGTACGGAATCCCTATCCAGCCTTTCGATGCGCGCGTTTCCCAGGCTCCCGTTCGAGCAGCCGGCGGCCAGACTGTCCCCTTCTTTTTTCTTGAGTACCTTGGTGATGTGGCTGTAGCGCGCATCGCTTCTGTGAAGAGGAATCCCCAGTTCTTCCTCCTTCAGATAGAGAATGTTCATTGAAGCGGATCCGCGTCGATCTGGTAATCCACTCCGGCAATTCCGAAGCCGTGCACACGCAAAAAGTCGGCTTTGAAGCCTTCAAGATCCACCAGGTTGGGCAGGTTTTTCTGATTGATTTTTTCCATCAACTCGAGCACCTTAGCCTGGACCGAAGCGCGCATTTCCAGCTCGTCCAGGCGTATCCTGCCTTCGCTGTCCACGGGCACCGGATTGCCGCCGCTTGAATAAAGCCGATCGGAGAAAAGCCTCCACATCTGGTCAAGACAATCCTCGTGGCTCGAGTCTTCCTTCATCACCTTGAAGAGCGCTGCGATATAGAGCGGAATTATAGGGATCACCGCGCTGGAACGGGTAACCACAGCCTTGTTTATTGAAACGAAGGCACCCAGTCCAAGAGCAGCGTGCCGCGCGTTGAGCGCTCTCGCCGCTCGTTCCAGGTCCTCTTTAGCCTTTCCGATCGTTCCATCCTTGTAAATAGGGTGGGAGAGGGGGGGGCCGATATAGGAATAGGCTACGCTCAGGGCCTCCGTTTCCAGGACGCCGGCCTCGGCTAAGGCGTCGATCCAGAGCTCCCAATCTTCCCCTCCCATGACCTTGACCGTGTCGGCCACTTCTTGGGCCGAGGCCGGCCCCACGCTGGCCTGGCTCAAAGTACCGGTAAAAGGGTCAGCGTTGGTGCCGGAATAGCTCTGGCCGATGGGCTTAATCACCGAGCGGTACATCGTTCCCGTTTCGGGGTCCACCCGCACGGGGCTCGCAAGAGAATAGATGACCAGGTCGTAGGCATAGCCGCCGGTCTTGGCTTCCTCGATGGCCAGGGCCTTGGCTTCCTTGGAAAAGGCGTCCACCGAGTAGCTCTTAGCCGCAATGCCATGCTGGGCGGCAAGTCGGTCGAAAGCCCGGTTGGCGTACCAGCCGGGGGAGCCAGTCTTGCTGGCCGAGGGCTCCCGCTCGAAGGAGATCCCCAAGGTCGAAGCCCCATAGCCGAAGGCCGCCACAATCCGGGAGGCCAGGCCGTAGCCCGAAGAGCAGCCGATGACCAGGACATGGCGTGGGACCTTGGCCAGGTCATGCATCGCAGTCCCGTCGCCGCCGGCCGTAACTTTGGCCTGGAAGGTATTCTCAGGCTTCTTTAGCACCCGCCGCACCTGCTCTTCCACATCCCTGGCGCAGCCGGCGGGATGGGCGTTGAGGCAGATATTGTTCCGTATCATAGGCGCTATTTTCATTCTTCAACTCCTGAGGACATGGCTACCCACTCCGCTTCGACAGCCAGTTCTCCGCCTACCATGCCCCGGCCTTTCTGGTGGAGCACAAGTGAGCCGGACTTGCAGACCTCGATCTCCATGTCCAGCCTGTCGCCGGGAAATACTGGTTTTCTAAAGCTGGCCGAGCGAATCTTGGCAAGGACGAATAGGCCCTTCGGTCTGATACCAAGAAGTTTGGCGCCCACGCCTCCAGCCTGGGCGAGAGCTTCGATGAGAAGCACTCCTGGGACTACCGGATACTTGGGAAAATGCCCGGCGAAGAAGAACTCACTCTCCTTGAAGATCCTGGAAGCGAGTATTCTGTTTTCTTCAGTGCGAGCCTCGTCCACGAAAAGAAAGGGGCTCCGATGTGGTAAGTACTGCTCAACCGTATCCATTATTCTTTCCTTTTCTGCCAAAGGCATGAAAATTTACGAAACTACAAAGCAACTTTCAAAAGTTAACAAACTTTTGAAAGTTGCTCGTTTTCGTCACTATAACGCCTTCCCAAATAAATCGAAAGAAGGCGCAGCTCCGAGGTCCATTGGAAAACCAGCACCTCGGTTATATCTTCCTGAACGCCAGGGCGCCGTTGTGGCCGCCAAAGCCCAGAGATGCGCTCAAGGCCGCCTGGGCCTGAAACTGGATCGCCGTGCCTGGGATATAGTCCAGGTCGCAACCGCCGGCCGTGTCGGGATTTTCCAGGTTGATCGTGGGAGGCAGCCAGCCGGTCTGGAGGGCCTTTATGCAGACAATAGCCTCCAACGCCCCGGTAGCTCCCAGGCAGTGCCCTGTCATGCTCTTGGTTGAACTTATTTTTAGGTTTTTAGCGTGATCCTTGAAGCAGTGCTTGACCATGAGGGTCTCCGTGGGATCGTTCAGCGGCGTCGACGTGCCGTGGGCGTTGTAGTAACCCACCTCTTCGGGCTTCAGCCCCGCGTCCTCCAGAGCAAGGGAGAGCGCTCTGGATCCCTGTACTGCCGAAGGGTCCGGGGCTGTGAGGTGGTAGGCATCACAGCTTGCCCCGTAGCCCGCGGCGAGGGCGTAGATCCTCGCCCCCCGCGCCTTGGCCTTTTCGTAGTCTTCTAGAATCACTACGCCGGCGCCCTCGCCAATCACAAAACCGTCCCTGGCCGCATCGAAGGGCCGGGATGCGCGAGTCGGCCTGTCGTTATAGGCCGTCGACAGGGCTTTCAGCTTGCAGAAGCCAGCCATTGCAAAGAGGGTGATCGCCGCCTCGGTGCCCCCCGCTACCACAACGTCCAGGCGGCCTGCCCGCAGTAGGTCGATGCCCTGGCCTATGGCGTCCGTGCCCGAAGCGCAGGCCGTCACCTGGGTAAAGGCAGGACCGTTGACCTTCAGCCTCATGGCAACATTGCCCGCCGCCTCGTTGGATATCATGAGGGGGACAGTCATGGGCGGCATCCTGTCCGGTCCCGATTCTATCAGCTTGGAATGGGACTCTTCAAACACATCCAGGCCCCCTATGCCGTTGCCCAGGCAGACGCCGATCCGCTCGGGTCTATAGCCGAGCCCCTTGGCGCCCTCCGCATCCTCCTGGAAACCCGCATCCCTCCAGGCCTGGACAGAGGCGGCTACGGCGTATTGGGAGAAAAGCGCCATCTTCCGGGCTTCCCGTTTGTCCATCCACAGCGATGGATCGAAGTTTTTCACCTCCGCCGCAACCCTGCTCTCTAAGGCCGAAGCGTCGAAGCGGGTTACGGCGCCCACTCCCGATTCGCCTGAGAGCAGGGAGCTCCAAAAGCTTTCCACATCGTTGCCTACCGGGCTTATCAGGCCGAGGCCCGTTACCGCAATTTCTCGTTTCATAGTTTTACTCCTGTCGCGCTTACCAGCGTATGACCGCTGATCCGTAGGTGAGGCCGGCGCCGAATCCCACCAGCATTATAAGATTGCCTTGCTTCAGCAGTTTCTTTTCGTCCATTTCGGCCAGAGCCAGGGGTATGCTGGCAGCCGAGGTGTTTGCGTACTCTTCGATGTTCAGGTAGAATTTTTCCGCAGGTACGCCGAAGCGCTTCCCCGCTGCCTGGACAATTCGAGCGTTAGCCTGGTGCGGTACTATCCAGTCGAAATCCTCGAGGCTATATGCTGTAGCATGCATGATCCTTTCTATCAAAACGGTGATCGATTTTACGGCGAATTCGTAAACCTTCTTCCCGTCCATGCGCAGCGTGGGCACCGTAGGAGCGCTCCGCTCCCAGATATCGTCCCTGGGAGCCTGCTCCAAGTACAGATCCTTGGCCCCAGCTCCTTCGGCTCCTAAAATAAAGGAGAGGCAGCCCCGGCCAGACTCGTCGATCCTAGAGATGACCGCGGCGCCGGCTCCGTCGCCGAAGAGCACGGCAGTGGACCGGTCGCTCCAGTCGGCTATCCTGCTCAGTAGGTCCGCGCCTATCACCAGGGCATGACGGCCATGACGGGCTTCCAGCATAGACGCAGCGGCATCCAGGGCATAGATAAAGCCGGTACAGCCGGCTGTTATGTCGAAGGCGGGTACGCCATAGGCGCCGATCTTTTCCTGTACGATACAGGCTGTTGCAGGAAATCCGAAATAGTCGGGCGTGGCAGTGGCGACTACGATAAGGTCGAGTTCCCTTGGACCTATCCCGGACTTGGCCAGGGCTTTTTGGGCAGCCTCTGCCGCCATGTCGCTGGTCATGACTCCCTTGGGGGCGAAGTGTCGCGCCCCAATGCCCGTGTGGGAGCGGATCCATTCATCCGTTGTGTCCAGGCGTTTAGCAATTTCTTCATTGCTCATGCGTATGGGGGCTATGCTCGCCCCGAGGGAGCGCAGTATCACTGACATAGGCAGCTCCTTTATGAAATGACAAATATTGTTAAATTGTCATTCTGCCATATTCAACACGAAGGGACAAAGACTGTCAATACGCTGATTCATCCAGGACCGGCCCGGGAGCTGTTCGCTCTTGCCCCTAAGACCGCAGCCGAAAATACCTGATTTACTTCAATAACAGCTTACTTTCCCGATTCTCTTGACCCTCGGCCCTAGATTTTCTATATTTCTAATGATCAATTTTACTTTAATCGCATTTCAGGAGGATAAGGTATGAACGTCAAACCCTTGGGAGATCGCATTCTGATCAAGATCAAGGAGAGCGAGACCAAGACTGCGGGTGGCATTATCATTCCGCAGACCGCCCAGGAAAAAACCCAGACTGGCGTGGTCGTCGCTGTGGGAACCGATACGGATGTGATCAAGGTCAAGGCGGGCGATGAAGTCATGTACGACAAGTACGCCGGCACCCAGATCAAGATCGGCGGTGCCGAGCACCTCATCGTCAAGATGTCCGATATCCTCGCCGTGCTGGAATAATTCCAGCCTACGGGATAGCGCAAAAAGGACTGCCGGAAAGGCAGTCCTTTTTTTATGCCTCTAGCGTGATGGGAGCCTGAGTCTTAAAGTCTCGATCAAAGGCTGCCTGCGTGCAGGATCACCTCGGCTAGGGCTTCAGGATAGCCAGCAGCTCCTCGGAGCTTTTCGCCTTAAGGATAGCCTGACGCTTCTCCTCGCTGCGGAAGAGCATGCTCACCTCGGCCAGGAATTGCAGATGAGGACCGGTCTTGTCGGGAGGAGACAGGGTCATTATGAAGATCCTGCAGCCCTTGTGATCCAGGGCTTCAAAATCGACCTCCTTATCCGAAACGCCGACGCAGGCGACCAGTTCGGACACGGCCTGAGTCTTGCCATGGGGAATGGCGATGCCATGCTTCATGCCCGTACTCATGCGCCCTTCGCGCTCCAGCACCGAAGCCTTGGCCTCGGCCTTGTCGCCCACCTTGCCGCTCTTCATAGCCACATCGATGAGCTCGTCGATAATCTGATCCTTATTCTCCCCTGAGAGGTGGAGGGCAACGAGCTCGGGTTTTAAAACTGTCATGAGATCCATATACCTGGATAGTAGAGTGCGGGATCTAAGGCGTCAAGCCTCAGATAAAATTGCGGGGCGCCTTCGGCTCTATCCTGAGCGATCCGCGGGCTACCAATGCCTGGGCGGCTCCTATCCAGAGGCTATCCAGGAATCCCGCCATCATGGCAAGCACGAAGGCTACAGGAACGATGACGAGATAGCCGTTTTCGAAGCCCCGGCCGAAAAGTCCGCATGCCAGGGTGATCACTGCGATAGGGCCGCTGCTCAGCGACGAAGAAACCGCCAGGGTAGCCAATGGGATGAGTACTGCCACTAGGAGAAGCCTGGGGAGAGAAATAGTCAGCTGCGAGTAAGACGAAAGCACAGCGACAAAGGAAAATGCCGCTATGAAAGCAGTGCCGATGCGGCCGGCGAAGAGGCCGCTGGGAAGAAATACTGCGTTATACCGCCGCTTGATGCCCTGATTTTCCCTGGATTGCCTGATAATCGTTCCCAGTGCGAATCGGGGGCTACCGGAGCTCATAGCCGCAAGAGCTGCCGGCAAGCTGGAGTAGAGCAGGGGAAGGGGATTCTTTCTTCCGCCCAGGGCAAAGAGCGCCAAGGGGAGTACGAAGAGTAGCAGTCCCATGCAGGCGCTGCCGAGGTATAGAAGGAAAGGTCCGTAAATGCCCTGCTCGAGCGAAGCGGCCATTAAATGAAAAGCCCGGGCGGAAATAGGAATAAGGAGCGCTCCGGCTATCTCGGTGATGAATACATTGATGGTATGCAGGATCCGGGAAAAAGAATCCAAAATATTGGTAAAAGGCTTGGCGGCTATCGGGTCGTGAGCCATGGCGAGGCCGATGCAAAGCGATAAAAGCAGTGCCGGCAGCGGCTGCTCGCCGGAACGTAGAAGCAGTTCGGAAATATTCGTCGGAAATAGCTCCAGGAAACCCTTGCCAATGCCCTGGGCCGAGGGAGCCGCGATATCCGATAAAAGAGGAAGCCGTATGGGCAGAACGAGCAAGGCGGCAGCCAGACCCAGCAAGGTGGCGGCCAAAAGCGACAGGGCAAAGAATGCCAGGCTTTTCAAGCTCAGCCCCCAGAAGCGCTTTTCTTCGTATAGCTTTACGACCGCAAGAGGAATGTTGACCAACAGCAGTAGTTCCAGGACGTAAAATCCGATCTTAAGGGCGGTTTCTGCGGCAAGAAAGAAGGCTGCGCCCGACTCGAAGAGCGAAGGGGGGCTTACCCAGAAGAGAAGGGCTCCAAAGGCTATTCCGGCCAGGTACTTGA
>JAEZSM010000184.1 GCA_023421875.1 Spirochaetota bacterium
CCGGCTATGGATTCAATAAATCCCACGCTGCCGCCTACTCGGTTGTCGCCTATCGGACGGCCTATCTCAAAGCCAATTACCCCGCCGAATTCATGGCGGCCAACCTGACCAATGAAATCAACAATACGGACAAGCTGACCCAGTATATCGGTGAGGCGAGGACCATGGGCCTGGCGATCCGTCCGCCGGACATCAACTACTCCAAAGCCAAGTTCAGTGTCGAATCCAACGATATCGTCTATGGGCTTCTGGGCATAAAGGGCGTGGGGGAGGGCGTCGCCGAGGCGATTGTCGAAGAGAGAAAAAAAGGCGGTGCCTTTGTAAGCTTTGTCGACTTCTTAGCCCGGCTTTCGGGAGTGGGACTCAATAAGAAAATTCTCGAATCCCTTATCCATGCCGGCTGTTTCGATTCTTTGGCCTGCAGGCGCAAGGAATTGATGTTCAATCTCGAGCGCGCCATCGATTGGGTAGCGGCCAAGATTGACCATGAATCATCCCGGCAGCAGAGTCTCTTCGATACCGACGACGAAACGGTATTCCCCCCTTTAGTGATGGAATCATGCGAGGAGTACAGTCGGCAGGAGATGCTAGATTTTGAAAAAAGCCTTTTAGGGTTCTATTTTACCGGCCACCCGATGGATGATTTCAAGACGCTCTGGGAGCGCTCATCGACCATCGACCTCGCCCATCCAGAACGGGCGAGCCAGGATAGAGAGTACGTTCTGGTAGCGATGCTGACCGAGTTCAGGGAAGTGATAACCAGGTCGGGGAAAAAGATGGCCTTCGGCCTTCTGGAGGACTATGCGGGCAGCATCGAAATCGTACTTTTCCCCGACACTCTGGAGCTGCTGCGGGAACAGCTTTTGGTTGACAGGGTCTACTGCCTCAAGGGCGGTTTCGATGCATCCCGGGGCAAGCCCTGCATTCAGGTAAAGGAATTGCTCGATCCGGGAGGCCTCAGGGAGAAGAGCTACCGGGAGCTGCACATTCGCATGGCATCGCCGATCGAGGCAGGAAACTACGAAGAGCAGAACCTTACATCGCTAAGAGACCTGGTCTACTCCCTTCACGGGCAGTGCGCACTCTTTTTCCATATTCCGCTCCAGGGAGGACGCAAGGAAGCCCTGCTTCGGGCTGGCGCCCATATTACCTGTTCAGCCTTGGACAGGGATCTGGAGAATCTGAAAAGCCACCCGCTGGTGAGCGATGTGTGGCGGGACTAAAGAAGGGGAGAGTGATGGAAATCAGCATTATCGGCACCGGTGGCTTTTCCAACGACGGCAGTTTTTACAATTGCTTCATGATCGACGAGCATCTGCTCGCAGAGGCTCCCCCCGACATCCTCCAGTCCCTGCGAGCATCGTCGATCCGGCTCGATGATATCGATACCCTCATTATTACCCATTTCCACGGGGATCATTGTTTCGGCCTGCCGTTTTTGCTGTTCAATATGTATATCCGACAGAATGCGGACAATGCCGGCAAAACCCGTCTGCGCCTCTTTGCCCCGCCGGGGATCCGTGAACGGTTAAGGACCCTGCTCGGACTGGCGATCTCGCCCGACCATCCCTATATAGAATGGGCGCTTGCGAGTTTTGAGGTAATCGAAATCGAGGAAGGCAGACGCTACGAGGTTTCTGGGGATCTTTGGCTGGAATTCAGCCGCAGCTACCACTTTCCAGAGACTTTTTCAGTCCTGGCGGGCAAAACTGGCCGCCAAGCGCCGGACTTCATAGCTACGTCTGATACGCGTTGGGGGCCTGCCATAGAAGGCCTGGTAAAGCGTTGCCCTAAGCTCCTTCTCTGCGACAGCGGAGGCTCGAAACCTGGGGAGGTGCACATGAGCCCGGAGGAAATCAGCGAACACATTCTCCCCGGCCTTGATGGGGCCACACGTCTTTTAGCCACGCATTATGCGGGAACAAGAATCTCCGCAGGTAGACTGGAGTACGCCGAGCCGGGGAATCGTTTCTTGATCTAGGTAGAGGCTGGCCTAGAGTGAGCGGCCGGGGCCAGATAAAAACCAGCGGCAGAACTCCTCCCATCGGCGGAAGCGGAAATCCGCCGCTGAATCTCGGCCTGAGCCGATAAGAGCGGTTTTCATGCCGACCGAATGTGCCCCCCGAATATCATAGTCTTCTTTATTCCCCACATAGAGAATTGAAGAGGGAGGAAGGCCGAGAGAGGCGGCGAGGGCAAGGAAAGGCCGCCGGTCAGGCTTTAGCGCTCCTGAGTCTTCGGAACAAATGCTGCAGGCGAAAAATCCGTCCACGCCTAACAATTTTAGTTTTTTTTCGGGCGGAAGATCGGAGAGAATACCCAGCGTGAATTCCGCCGAGCTGAGGGCCTTGAGGCAGGAAAGGAGGTCAGGATAAGGCTTGACGCTGCGGAACGATGCTTCAACTTTTTCATAGATGATCGTATCGATCATCGATTTTATATCATCTATCGGCAAGGATAGCAGGTCGGCTACGAGGGTTGCCTGGACTTCCCTGAAAGCAGTCCTGTCCTCAATCGGCCTGTTCCCGAGAATGGGACCGGCTTCGGGTTTTCTGAGTATCTTCCTCGCCTCGGCGAATGCCCGGAGGAATTTTCCGTAACGGAAGGCAAGGCTCGCCGAGGCGCCGTACATTTTCCAGGCTGGATACAGGGTGCCGTCGAGATCGAAACCCAGGGCTTGTATTGGCATACTTGTATATAGCCTGAAGGGGCGTCCTTGTCCAGCAAAGACGCCCCTTCAGGCTACGACGATACCCTCGGCGGGAGTGTTGCTCCGCTGCCGAAGGCGCTAGACGATGCGCGCCTTGTAGTGCGTATGGAGCAGCTCGTGCGAGAGATGCCCAGCCGGGTGTCCGAGGAATTCCTTGTAAAGGGCGCTTACTTCGGCATTCTGATGGGATTTTCTCTCGGGTAGACGCAGGTCCTCCAGGTAGAGGGACTTGTTGCGCGCCAGTTTTTTATCCATATCTGGCAGCACCGGCTGGCCGCCGCCGCCGATGCAGCCCCCCGGGCATGCCATTACTTCGATAAAGTGGTAGTCGCTTTTTCCCGCCTCTATATCGTCCAGAAGCGCCCGGGCGTTTTTTAA
>JAEZSM010000132.1 GCA_023421875.1 Spirochaetota bacterium
AAGCAGCCCTGGTTTTCGCTGCGCTATATCTGTCCGACTCGAAATCGGGGAACACAGAGTCTAAGTTCCAGAGGGGCAAATTTTCAGATCCATCCATGGTTGCAATCCTCCCAGTCGTAAATCTCCTCGGGCTTGAAAAACAGCCCGATCTCGCGCTCCGCCGATTCCGGCGAATCTGAGGCGTGTATGATATTGATATTGGTGTGTAGGGCAAAATCACCCCGGATTGTGCCTGGGGCGGCGTCGATAGCCTTGGTGGCTCCGCAAATATGCCTCAGCATCGTTACGGCTTGCTCAGCCTCCAGAACCATCACGATAAGGGGCGCCGAGCAGATATACTTCACAAGCTCGCCGAAAAATGGCTTATCCCTATGCTCGCTGTAGTGAGTCTCGGCCAGCTCTCTAGAAACGCGCATCATTTTTAGCCCCACTATCCTCAAGCCCTTGGCCTCGATCCTTGAAAGAACCCTGCCTACGATACGCCGTTGGAGCACCCCCGGCTTGAGCATGGAAAAACTGCGTTCTTCTGCCATACGCCCTCCTCGATTCGATAGTATCAGAGTCCCGCCATGCTTTCCATGAGGAGGCTGCACGGCGGTTTTCTCTTTTTTCCCGCTTTGCTTCTGCCCGGGGGTCTAAAGACTTGTCGTTATGCCTTCTCTGCGTCATATTTCATGGGCCGATGAACATCGAATTCCACTATTACGCCCTGTACTATCTCTGCCGCAGCGCGGGCTTTTCGGAAGAACAGGCCGGAACGATTTCCGTCTCCAGCCAGATGGTGGACGAAAACCTAGCACCCTGGGAAATCCTGGGCACCCACAGGACACGTCTTAGCATTGTTACCCAGAACTACCAGTTTTGGGACGAATCCACCGCTAGGGCAATCTACCGTCCCTTTCATTTTTTGCCGGGAGACAAGGCAAAGGCGGATTCATGCCGAAGGGACGGCAGTGCCGGAAGCTATCCAGTCACCGCCGATTCGGCTCTAGCCAGGGAAATTCTCGTCGCTGCGCTTAAAAGCGGAAATCTCTACAGAATCGGCATTGCCCTCCATGCCTATGCAGACACCTGGGCTCACCAGAATTTTTCCGCCGACCTGGAGCCCCAAAACGCCCTGGATCCGCGGTCTCCCCTGCCCCCGGTCGGCCACCTCCAGGCCCTCAAGAACCCGGATTATCCACGGCACCGCTGGGAAGATCCCAGGCTCAGGTCCGATCTCGCTGAGGTACGCAATGCCGAACGCTTTGTCCAGGCGGCCAAGATGATCTATCGATTCTTGACCACATCCAGAAAAAATGAATTCGATGACGAGGTCTTTGTCATAGGCAGGCTGCAGGAGCTCTGGGAGGGCGCTAGCTTCGGCAAAGGTGCTGCCAAAGACGACAGCCTTGCCCGGGTTTCGGACTACATTATCGAATTCGATGTCCCGCCCTACATGCCTGAAGCCTGGGCACTCCAGGCCGGAGCCCGGCCGAAAAACTTCCTTTCGCGAGACTCGGCCCTGGGAAGTCTCGGTTACGACAGAATTTCCTGGATCAGGAATGCCGCTAACAAGGCATCGTCGGCCCTTGGAGCAACCATGGGCAGTATAGCCCTGTCTTCGTATGAAAACTCCGATTTCGCCGCCTGGAACCAGGCCGCTGCAAAACATCTGGAATACTGCAGCCTAGTATTCGAACAACGAGGTATCGCATGAAACTTCTCCATTGTGGGCGGCGCCTTATGCCTGCCCTGCTCGCATCAGTATTCGTGGTTTTTCTGGCCGGCGGCTGCGCTCTCATCCCCGAGGAAGTCGCTAGCAGCGAGCCTTCGGCCTATTTGGAATACAGCCCCCAGATCTATGCCCGCCTTTCAGGCCAGGCTTTGCGGGATATCACAAAGGGTATGAGCGACAAGGAGCTGTCAGAGCTCCTCAGCTCTCTCGTTGAAAGCCCAAAAACCGGCGGGCTGCAGACTGGCCAGGCTTCTTCTTCCTCGGAATCGACCATCGACGGCTCCTTCATCAAGGATTTTTTAGACAAGACCAATGCTTTTGGCGCGGGAATTCGGGATGTCGGCACGGATCAGCCCAAGGCTGAAGCCATCTTTTTGGGCAGATTTTCGCCGGTATCCCTCAGGCTGGGCCTTACCATGGAAGGTAACTGGCGGCGCATGGACGACGGAGGCTATCGGTCAGCCCAGTATCCCCTCTTTCTGCGATCGCCCCAGTTCGGATGGATTCACCTGACCACAGAGTCTGGTCCGCCCCCAAAAACCGAAGCGATCCAGGCCTATCCGCTACAGATGAAAGACATCGCCTCATCGGATGTTTTTATAAGCATCAACGAGCCGAGACTCCTCTATGCCGGCGCTCTCCCCCTGGAAGCCTCGGCGATCCCCCTCCAAACCGTGATCCTCTCTGGAAGCATGGAGAGCCCCAACGCTCTGCAGGACCCTGTCTCTGGACAAGAAACAGCAGCTTCCGCCGAGGTGGCGAGAAATTATCGTTTCGATCTCAGTATACAGGTAAAGGACGAGGCTACCGCACGGGCGTTCAGGCCGGTGGTGCGCTTTCTCTGGGCAGCCGCGGCGACGAGGGTTTTCGGCAGCCGCAGCGATATCACCGCACTGCCCATGAATCTCGAGGGGTCTGTATACGTGGTGCGGGGAATCAGGCTGAGCAGCTCGGAAATCAGGGATATTCTGAAAGCAAACAAAAGATCCCAGGAGCTCAGTCCCTGAGGTAGGGCAAGGAGCCCACAGGGGCCGGCCGGGCTCGGGCAAAGGCTGCCAGAAGTTCGGCCAAGGCCTCGGGCACCGGATACTGCGGATTGGTGAAGGAATCGAAATTTTCCGTTTCCGAGTCCACTTTTTTTAGCGCGTAATTCATCGACGGAATGATCCGCGCAGCCGCCTGGGGTCTGGCATCCAGAAGCTTTTCGAAGGCCTGCCGGGTGACGTGAAGATCCTTTTCTCCATAGATGAACAACAGGGCGGATTCCACTCCGGCGAACTCCTTGGCCGGATCGAAGGCAAGCCAGGATTTCAGCCACTGGGTGCGTTGGGGAGCGAAAAAGTCAGCCAGTTGTGCTGAAGGCTCCGGGAAGGGTTGTTCGGCAAGGATCGCTTGGGTGATAGCCCTAGCTTCTTCCCGTAAGGTTAGGCCCAAGGCCTCCAAAGAGGACTGCAGGAGATCAGCGGGTCGTTCGCCCGATACATCCATGGCGGCGAGCCCGTCAGCGAAAAGACCTTCATTTTCCAGTCGGTTGAGGGCCGCCGCCCCTATCCAGGCCCCCTCATTCATACCAGCCACGATAATCCGGGAATACTGTTCCGACCGAATAAAGTCGCCGATAATCTTCGCCGCATCCCCGATATGCTCGTCCAGGCTGAGGCTCATTCCCGATTCAGCCATCGAATAGGCCTCGCCGGAGCCGCGTTTGTCATAGCGGAAGCTGGTTATCCCCCTGCTTGCCAGAGCCCTGGCAAGCAGTGCCAGGCTGTCCGAGTGGCCGGGGACCGAAAAATTGTTACCGTCCCTGTCGCTGGTACCCGAGCCGGACAAGAGGATCAGGAGCGCAGGATAGGCCGAAGCAGCCTCGGGGCTGAGCAGGGTCCCCGGCAGCCTTTCTCTCTCAGCTTCCACCCAGATTCGCTTTTCGCCAGGATAGCTATCATCCGGTGCAGGGCTTAACCTAAAGCTCCCCTTCCAGGACTTGGAGCGGGCTGTCCCGATTATCGCCTTGAGCGAGGCGGAGAAAATGCCTTCAAAAACAAGATCTTCCCCCGGTCCCAGGGCGCCGAAGGAGAAATTGAGCCTTGTGCCGGTCCAGGAAACCTGATCCAGGGGGTAGCCGAACACGGATTGCTCGGGAATGTCCAGGAGGGCGCCAAAGCCCTGATCGAGCAGCCTGAGGTTGATAGAAGCCTGGAGTGATGCCCCTTGAGCAGCCGAACTCCCTGGAGCTGACTTTCGCGCATCGCTGTCCGGATCGCTCCGAAGCCCGGTCTCCTGGCGTATGGCCAGGGATCCCGTCCAAAGCCCTACGGCGATCCTGCTGCCCTCCTGGGCTAGTGCCGGACTCAGGCCGAAGAGAAAGCCGCAAAGGGCCAGCACAAGGGCGGAGCGTGACTTCATGACAGTCAGGCCTTGACGGCCTCCCTAAAGCGTTCGTACACAGCTTCGGGCGCTCCGGTTCCGTCTATGGTCACCAAGGCTCCCTTCCCGCCGTACCATTGTATGAGAGGAGCTGTCTGGCTTCTGTATGCCGACAATCGGGTGCGAATGGAATCTTCCCTATCGTCGGGCCTGGTATAGAGATCGGCGCCGCAGGCGTCGCATTTGCCTTCCACTGAAGGGGGCATGGAGACCACGTGATAGATCTTCCCGCAGCCCGAGCAGATTCGCCGCCCGGTGAGCCGCTTGAGTATCACACTGTCTTCCACGTCAAAATTGACCACCCAGTCGGGGCCGGCAATGGCTTCCAACGCTTCAGCCTGCCCTGTGGTGCGGGGAAAGCCATCCAGAATCCATCCCGTTTTGGCATCGTCCCGCGAAAGGCGCTCCTCCA
>JAEZSM010000200.1 GCA_023421875.1 Spirochaetota bacterium
CGTCCATGTCGAAAACTAGCGCTTTGACAGCGGAGACCTCGATGCCTAGAAGCTTCACGGCTTGTCGGCTGCTCCGTAGGGGATGACTTCTTCGGGCGGAATGGGGGCTTCCTTTTCGGTCTCCGGCTTGGCCGCAAAGCCCAGGCTGCCCTGTCTGGCTTTTCCTTTTTCCATCTGACGCTTGATCAGCTTGGCTACCAGATCCCTATTGTCCAGAAGGGAAGACAAAGAGCGATCGTGATGGATAAGGCTGATAATCTGGGCGAAGAGGCCTGTGACGTCGGCCTGGATATACCATTCCTTGCTCAGGAGTTCTTCGTGATGTACGGCGTTGGTGCCGATTATTCTGTAGAAATACCCCTGCCGGTAGGCTGCATCGAAATCGTCGACAGCGGTGCCGTTGAAGAGCGGGAGGGACACGGCACATATCACCTTGGCCGCGCCCAGGTCCTTGAGGTTTTTCATGCCTTTTATCAATGTGCCGCCGGTACCGATCATGTCGTCGGCCATGAAGATTGTCTTGCCCTCTACATCGCCTAAAAGTCGCATCTCGCTTATGTTTGACTCGGCGGCATTCTTGCTTACCTTGGAGTAGTCTCTTTCTTTATAGAGAAGGGCAAGGGGCCGCTGAAGGGCGTTGGCGTAGAATTTGTTGCGGTCCACGGCGCCCGTATCGGGGGCTAGGACCACGAGGTTCTCGGTCTGGATATCCACGATGGACATGAGTTTTTCGATTATCTGGAAGGAGGCATGGAGATTTTCCAGCCTAAGCTTGTCGAAGGAATTTTCGATTTCCCGGGAATGGATGTCCAGGGTGATGATTCTGTTGGCCCCAAGGTTTTCCAGCATGGCACCCACCCGGGCGGCGGTGAGGCTTTCCCTTCCCTTTTTTTTGTGCTGGCGTGAATAGGGATACATGGGCAAGACCAGGTTGATTCGTTCGGCCCCTGCCTGCATGGCCGAATCGATGGCGACAAAGAGGTTGAAAATATGGTCGTTGACCGACATCACCCGCTTTACCGCCCCGTCATTAAAGGCGATGGGTTGATGATTTTCGATGTCCTGAAATATGTAGATATCCTTGCCCCGTATGGATTCTTGAATTTCTGTCTTGATTTCGCCATTGGCGAAGAAGGTGTGCCTGGCGTTGATCTTGAAGCGGGGAGGCCGATATTTATCCGTGGGACCGGGCATGAACAGGTAGCCAGAATTGGCATCGTTCGCGAAATTGATTTTCCGGATGGCGAGCTCCTGGCTGATGTGATACCGCGAGGAGAGCGCTTGGGTCTTCCGGTCGAAACGTCGCTTGTAAATCCCGGACAGCTTGCGGACTACGCTGTCCGCGAATGCTTCGGCGCCGGGGCAAGCGATGATACCCAATTTTGTTGGGTCGGAATAACTCATGGGTTCGCCGCCTTGTCGTGTTAGCTTGTTTTAAGGCTATACCGATGGTCTTTCTTTGTCAATCGAACGTGGACTCTGCAGGTTTATAGCTTCCGCACAGCGGCGACAATTTGTCGGGCTTCTGGCGGCCCGAGGACTAGCTTCGGGCCCGTGGCGATCTCGACGCCTATAGGCCCGCAAAGGTCGACTCCCCAGTATTCGATTTTATATCTACCCGGGGCGAGGTCGAGCACGAGTTGTCGCCTGCTCGGTGGAATTGGGGGGCCTGCCTGGAGCGGCGTGCCCGACGCGTCCTGTCGACTCTGTCCGGTTGTCTGCTCGAGCCACAAGAGCAAAGCCCATTGGTTTTCATTATGAAAATCATCTCGAGACAAAATACCGATTGTTCCAAGCCGATCAGCGTGTCGCGCGTCAAGAATTCCCGCCGCCTTCGAGCCGTTCCCGGCATCGGGAGAACGTGTTCCCGTCGCCAATTCCGCCACCAGGTTCCGCAGTGGATGGGCGAAGGGTAAAAAATCGAGAATTCGTTTCAGGGTTTCAGAAGTATCGAGCAAAGTCATCTTTCAAGGCCTCGATGTTCGGCATCCCGTCGATCTGCGCCCAACCGGGCTCTTCGTCCATGTCCGAGTGGGTAAGGAGAATGGCCATCACCGTCTCCACCTGGATTCCCACTCGCTTCCACAGCGGCGATACCTCGTTGTTAAGATGGTCAAGTCCAGGCTTCCCGCCTGTCACTTGGCCGGGATTGAGAGTTTCGATAAGGTAGGCGGCGGCATCGGTTTTCTCGCCCCAGGCCCGATGCGAAAGACCACGGTTGTTCGGTCTGGACCGGTCCAGGACCATCTGCACGCCCCGCTCATCGGCGGCGAGGATTCCCATGGCGGCATAGTCAAGATTTTTTGGATGGGCGATGATGTTCCAGGCCAGGCCGGAAACCGGCCCCGCTTCGTGGAGGTCGAAGGCGGCCTTCACGTTCTCTTTTTGTATTAGGTTGAAAAAAGCTGCCGCCGCCCGGGCTGTAAGCCGGCCGGATTCTTCCCCCGGGTGAGCCCGATTGAGGTTGCGGAATTCTCTGCCCGCAAGGCTCTGTTCTTCTCCCACAGCTTCGGGCGGATAGTAGCGCTCGGGATCGGGAAGAATTTCGTCTTCGGGCTTAGTGAAGCGCGAACCGTACCTGAAAGCCCGCCGACCGTCGTCGGTCTCCAGCAGGATAGCTTTAGGACCAGGTCTGTCCGGATCCGACCAGGTACCCGCCGAGGCGTTGGCCCTGGGCACGACGATAAGCCGCGCCGCCACCGGTTTTGCCCAGCTGACGAAGAGGGAGGCGGCCATGACGCCGGCGATCTCGTCACCATGGGTTCCTCCCACTATGAGGATGGACGGTAGTTCGGACCCCGGCGTCATGGCCGCCGGCTCCAGGAAGTATACCGGGCTGTCTAACGCTGAGCCCGCCAGTGCAGGCAGGTACTCTGAGAGGGCACCGATCCTGGTTACGCCGGAGCCGGGTTTTTGCTCGTCCAGCGCCGCTTGGAAGTTGGGGTGAACCGGCTGGGCGCCAGTTGCTATTACGGTGGCAGATCCGCTGCCCGCCTGGGCAGCAGGCTGGGCCGCCAGCGGGCTCACTGCGAGGATGAGACTCAGAAACACCAATGCCAAGGGGCGGAAATACACAGATTTCATGCTAGAACCTTTTGTGGAAGAAATAGATGGCTTAGGCCTGGACGTCGCCTTTGCAGGTCAACGCCGCAGGCTGCCGCCTTCGGAAAAGCACCGGAGCGACCGGTAGGATCGCCCCGTTTCATATTCAATGCGTACGCATCGGGCGGGCGGAATCGCTTCCGCCCACTCGACCAACTAGCCGCGGCTCAGTAGCCAAAAACCGCGCCGTCCCTTCTGGGATCCGCGCCGCCATAGAGCTTGCCGTCCTTGATGATGATGCCCTGGACGCCGCCGAAGTAGAGGTCGCGGTTGTCATAGCTCTTCAGCTTGTAGCCCAGAAGCGCCAGGTCGTCCATGGTCTTCTTGGGGAAGAGAGCGCCTTCCAGCTCCATGGTGGTCTTGCCGGCTCCCTGGAGGTAGGTGCAGTACATGCGGGGCGCCTCAATGGCTTCCTGGATGCCCATGCCGTAGTCGATCAGGTTGGTGACGATCTGGGCCAGGGTAGGCACGATTCTCATGGCGCCGGGGGTTCCCAGGGTGGCGAAGGACTGACCGTCCTTCATGATAAGGGTGGGGGCGATGGTGGTGTTCATGCGCTTGCCGGGGGCATAAGCCGCGGTACCCGTTTTGCCGTTGAAGTTGCCCATTTCGTTGTTGAGAATGATGCCGGTGCCGGGAACGGCCACGGCGGCGCCGAAGAAGCTGGAGAGAGTCTGGGTGAGGGCGACAACGTTGCCGTCCTTGTCCACCACCGACATGTGAGTGGTGCTCCAGTGCTCGCTGTTGGGATCCACTTTCTCGTACTTGCTGGTCATGGAGTCCAGCTTGATGGACTTGGCCTTAGCGTCGGCATAGCCCTGGGAGGTAAGGGCTTTCATAGGCACGTCCACATAGTCCGGGTCGCCCAGAACGTTGTAATAGTCATCAAAGGATCTGGCCAGAAC
>JAEZSM010000215.1 GCA_023421875.1 Spirochaetota bacterium
GGCCACCAGAACCTTGGCATCGAAGCGCCCGTCGGCGTTCAGTACGTCGGCAACGGCCTGCATCATCTTGCTCTGGGTGGTGGTCGCTGCCTCTGTGCCCGCGAAGGTCACGGGAATCTTGCCTGCCTGGGCGCTACCCATGGCCACGGCGAAAAAGGCGATGGCCAGCAAGGCAATGGTTTTGAATAACCGAATCCGTTTCATATCTCCTCCTTGGAATGGAAAGGGTGATGGAAGTCTCGTATCCATCCTTGAACGGGATATGCCAGCGGTCAATCAAATATCTTACGAAGTATCTCCATAGAATTACGATGTGCCCGAAACAAGGCTTAGTACTGGATATTCAAGGATCTGGGAACAGGAAAATCTTTCAATCCTTGGACCTGTACTCCTTAGCGGTCATGCCGCTGAGTTTTTTAAAGGTGCTGCTGAAGTAATTGGGATTGTTGAAACCAACCTCGTAGGCGATTTCGGCGATACTTTTTTCGGTAGTGGCCAAAAGCAGCTTGGCCTTGTCGATCCGCACCGTGGTGAGATGGTCTACAAAGGTGAGGCCGGTTTCCTGCTTGAAGAGGCTCAGGAAATAAGAAGGGCTGATGAAGACTTCCTTGGCCACATCCTTATAGCTCAAGGGCTGAGCGTAGTTTTCTTCTATATATTTGATCGCGTTCCGCATGAGGGATTTGGAGCGTTTTTCATAGACATGGGCCACCAGATTAGCGATATCCACCACGATCTGCAAGAGCCACTGCTCGGCGGTCTGGGCATCCTTGACATGGCTAATGTCGTCGAAACAGCTGCCGACCAGCTCGTTCAGTTTTGTTTCATCGCCGCCGCCCAGAATTGCGGCGTCGATCATGGAGCCCACAAGTTCATAGAGTCGAATGCCGAGGGCCTCGGGTTTTTCGGCCACAAAACGCGTGAACTTTTCCATGAATTCTTTAAAAGCCCGTCGGCTTGCCTCGGGATCGCCAACCCGGATTTGGGAAAGCAGCTTTTCTTTTTCTTTTACCGGATAAGGGTTGATCCTGGAATCCTGCTCGCTGATGTTATCCACGTGCACGATGCCCGCATTCCCGAAATGTTCGGCGTACTCCAGGGCGTTCAGCGCTTCGTGGTAGGATTTGCGGAGATACTCCACCCTGTCGTAGCTTCTGCCTATACCGACAACAGCGCTGCGCCCGAGGTTCCGCCGGATCTCAGCCTGCAAGGCTTCGAGAATATCCCACATAGCCGGTTTTTCCCCGGCTTCTCCGCCCTGTGGCAGTCTGAGGGCGATGCCGATCCTGCCCTTGGTAAAGGGGAGCAGCAGAAACGCATCCTCGTTGAAAGCCCGTAAAAGCTGGACCGTGGCAATTTTGATCACCTCGTCGGGCAGCTTGAGTTCCTTGAGCGTCTCCCCACCCTCCCCTTCGAGCTTGATCATGACGATGGTGTTCGGGCAGACCTTTCCCAGGCAGGAGAGCATGTCGGTGAGCTTTGTCTTGGAAATTTCACTGAAAGCGACATTATCAATTATGTCCTCTTTGATAAAGGGAAGAAGCTTTTCGTAATTACGGTAGACTTCCCTGACATCGATGAGAACGCTCCAACCAAAAAGGATGGCGCTAAAAATGGAAACGGTATAGTAGATCTCCCATTTTTTGGTCAGGGATCCGACAATAAAAGCCACGGCGAAAATCGATACCCCTCCGTTGAACAAAAAATGCTTGCTCTTAAGCAGATCGCGGAAGGACGAGTCGAGCTTGAGCCGGGCTAATCTGATCGAAGATGAAAGGAGCATGAGGGCTCCGGTGATCACCTGGACTGCTATGGTCACTTCCCTGCCGTAGAAGGGTGGATTGCGCTCGGGCGTGAGGTTGTCGTAGGCGGTCATGCCTGCGAAGTGGAAAAGCGTCTTGCTCGACTTGGTGCCTAGCGTGTTAAAGACAACATAGGTTAGTCCCAAGAGAAGGCCTATCGACAGGACGGCTACCGCAAGACCTTCCATTTTCCGACGGTTAAAAAGGTCTGAGCCCAGGATGGTTACGGGGGCTATTACTCCACAGAGAAGGAATACCCTGATATTTACGACAATGAGAGGAGCCGGATAGGGACCGAGTATCAGTTGCAGAGGCCGTCCGAGCGAGAAAATGCTCATGCACACGAGAAAGACGATGAAATACCAGTAAGAACTCAGCCTGGAAGGATTGGCGATGATGAAATATATGAAGTAGAGGAGAAAAAACAGCCCTGCGACGACGGGAGCTATGATATTAGAAAATAGGGACATTGTTCCACATCCGGTTTTTATTCATTATTGTTCAATCATCCTAGGCGGGAAAACTTAGGGCGTCAAGGAAACATTTTTCTAGCGGGCCGGCGGGTAGGGCGCTGAATCTCTCTAGGGCAAGAAGGTCCGTCCGGTCTGCTCAGGATGCGGCAAGCCGGGCGAATTCCGCCAGAATCATGGCCGTTAAACCCCAAACGATCGTATCGCCGAAGCGGAAGCAGGGCACATCCCAGGTTTTGCCGTTTCTGTTCAACGGAAAGCTGGAACGGCTGAGAGGATCCAGAAGTTCGGTCAGCGAAACCTCGAAGGATGAACGAGCTTCGCCTCCGTTGAGCCTGTATATTGGCAGCTTTTCAGCACAGGCCACGAAGGGATAGACCCAGTAATTCGAAGGAAGAGCAAAGATAGGACTCAAGGCAAGCTGCACATTCATGGCGTCGATTTCGATCCCCAATTCTTCCCGGGTTTCCCTGAGGGCTGCGGCACCTGCCGTCTCCCCTGGCTCCAGGCCGCCGCCGGGAAGGGCGATCTGCCCTGGGTGATGGCGCATACCCTCGGGCCGTTCGATGAGGGGAAAGCAAAAACCCCGATCGGTGCGGTGAAGAAGGATGAGGACTGCGGCGTCCCTCTCCCCAGCCCCTTTCGACCGCAGCGCAAGCAGCTCGGCTCCATTGATGAAGGGAGGCAGCATGAGCTTCCAGGCCGAAGGCCCGGGAAGACTCATGCCGCCCAGTCTTTCCAAGGGAGAATTAGCGCAGGGTTCAATCGCCCCGCAGGCCGTATCAACAATCATTCAAGACCGAACTGCCACAACGCTTCAGGCTCTCTATCTCCCGAGGCCGGGAATAAAGCCCAGCCAGCCCAGGAAGTAGGCTGCTACCAATGCTCCCACCACAAGGACAATGGCTAGGTAGAGACCCCAGGGCTTTTTCTTCTCGGCGAAGGGATCAGCGAGCTGGCGATTCGCTCCGGGGGGAAGAACAGCCAGGTGACTCAGGCTTCCGCCAAAGGGCACGTTGATCTTGAGCCGCGAATTGACGGCCCAGCCCTCGGCGTTGAGCAGCGGGCCAATATTACGCTTTCGCAGCTTCAGGTAGGCGAGTATCATGGAAGGGCCGGAAATGAGGAGGAGAATTCCGACAATACCCACCGGTATCCAGACGCCCATGCCGACAAAGAGGGTGAGTATTCCAGTTACCATGGCACCGATGCTGCCCAAGGCAACGCCTATCGCAGCCACCGTTCCCACATCCATTTTCTTGGGAACAGCCTGCTCGGGCTTGGCGTCGGCCTTGCCCGCCTGAGCGGCGGTTTCCCCCGTCGCTTTCATCTTGCTCATGCTGGCGGCTTCTGCCGAGGCGGCGCGCTTCATCGCCATGTCTTCCAGGGTCTTTACCAGCCATTTATAGGGGCTGAAAAAAGCCTCCCGGATGCTTATCGGCTGGGTAACAACCTTGGTGATGACAGCGTTCCAGCTTTCGCCTTCGGTGTCGTAGAAAATTCCGTTTCTGCCCACGAAAATGTTATCCGCATCCCCGGCGGTAAGGCCAGCGACGATGGACTTTTTCTTGCCGTTAGCCTGGCTGAGATCACAGTAGATGAGATACATGGAGGCCAAGCCGGCCATGGTGCCATGGGCTCCCGGATTCTTTACGTCCATGCAGAATTCCAGCTCCCGGGCGTCCAGGAAAAGTCTGCCGGACTGAAAAAGGCCCTTCTTGCGCAGATAGAAATTGTCAAAGTTTACGAAATTCCTGAGTATGACGATAAAATCCCGCTTTACAAAAAGAAGGGTCTTGAGGTTTTTCAGGGCTTCGGCATCGGCAGCCTTGGCAAGATCCTTTTCGATTAGGGCGCGGGTAGCGTCTACCTGCCCCAGATCGGCCGAACCAGCGAGTACAGCTTCGCCCAAGGCGCAGACTTCCGGTGCCGGCTTTTTGCCGAGCCAGGCTCCATAGGCTTCGATGCGCGCCGCATACTCCTCCCAGCGTTCTCTGGAGACACCCTTGGACAAATCGGCGCCCATGAGCTCGAGAAATCCGGCTACCGCCGCAGCATGATTCGGGTGCATGGCCGCTTCCGGAAAGAGGAGCCCTTCGCTATTGGGCAGAGCCAGGGGAAGCTGGGCCAGCTCCTGCGAATCGGCGGGCAGATTCTTGGCGAGCACCGAAGCCATCGATGCCTCGAGGGCGGCGACAGCGGTCGGCGATTTGGACATGGCCAATACCCTGCAGCGCCTGAAGTAATCCGAGACAGGTTCTTTTATCTGCTTGAAGAGCGCGGAGGCTTTTTCGCCCTTAGCGGGGTCAGAAAACGCGTCCTTGAAGGCCGGAAGATCGCCTGACCAAGCCTTGTAGGCTTCCAGGTCCGCCAGGAACCTGTCCAAGGCAGGAGTACTGACCCCTGGGTTGCCGCTAGCGTCGTCCGCTTTGTAGCCCTGGGCGACAAGATACTCAAGGAAGGCCTTAAGCTTTTCGTCCTTTGCCGAGACGGGAACCACAACACCGTCCCCGTTGAACGGAAGCGCGGCGAAGGCGGCGATTGCCTTTTCTACGGCAGCCAGATCGATGGTGGAATCACCGGCAGCTCCTGTGTTGATAGAGAGCACTTCGGCGATGGCAGCTTTGATTCCTTCGTCCGAAACCTGGGTCGCCGAAAGCGAGTCGCTGCCGTCGAGGAGACAGTCAAGGCTTTTAAGTGTAGCCTTGAATCCTTCCACGCAGCGGAGTATATCAGGCGCCCTTATCTTACCGTCTTTGTCGGCATCCAGGTACTCCAGGCTTTCCTTGATGCCTGGCTGGACAGTGGGCATAGCGAGGGCGGCCCACAGCTTTTGGTCCAAATCAGTCAGGTTGGCGATATCCTCGCCCTTCTTGATCACGACCTGGTCGACCCCGCCAATACGTGCAAAAGTCCACTTGCTGCCGGAAGTTTTCATATTCTCGGCTCCTTAAGGTATATGAGATTATTTACGCAACCTACTCTGAAGTATTAGCTTTTTTTCATATTTGCGCAAGTAGATAACGTTGTGCGGCGAATACTGTGTTGTCTCATAGAGAATTCTCGGTGCTGGTTTCCACCATGGAACCACGCATACCCAAGTTCCGGCATCGAAGAGAGGTTTCTTTCTCTATTTGACCCTAGTCACCCGCTTTGACTATACTATCATAAAGCATAAAGCAGCTCGTCCATTATAATACGTAAGGAGCAGTCATGAGCGTCGAAGTCACCCTGACATCAGCGAATTTCCAGAAGGAAGTGCTGGAGTCCTCCATTCCTGTTCTCGTCGATTTCTGGGCCGAATGGTGCATGCCCTGCAGAATGATAGCCCCATCCATCGCCCAGATCGCGGAAGCCTATTCGGGCAAGGTCAAGGTCGGCAAGGTGAACGTCGACGACGAGGGCGACATAGCATCCCAGTATGGCATTATCTCTATTCCCACCCTCCTCTACTTCAAGGACGGGCAGATGGTCAAACAGAAGGTAGGAGCCCTGCCCAAGCACGAAATAGAAAACTTTATCAAGGCTTAAGAATAGGTCCTCAAGGGCTTTTTGCCTTTGTCCCATTCTTGGACGCAGCTGTATTTTTCCCTGCCTTGGAGGCTGGCGACGCAGGTTCTAGCCTGCCCGGGCTTTGGGAGGCGCTCTCGCCGACAAACCAGCCATTTTTCTCTTTAATGCCAGCTTTCTGCCTATGAAGGGGTTTTGAGCTTGAGCTTTTCCACTGGAGGGCATCTTCCCAATTCGGCGGAGTGGAACAAGCCCAGATTCCCAGAGCGGCAAGCTCGGCCAGTAATGCGGAAATTTTTGCCGAATCCACTTCGCCCGTCTTTTCTTGCTCCGCGAAAAACAAGCCATCTTCCACGGCGCCCCCGGCCCTTCGGCGCAGGATGATGATCCCCGTGCCATCGGGAATTCCACCGCCTGCGGCCCAGAAGTCACGGCCTTCGGGACTTGCGTCCACGCCACCCGACAGCGACCTGTTTTCGCCGGCTTCGTCGACCTCTTCCGCGATTCCCTCGGGCGAACAATGCAGAATAATCAGCTCTCCGGCCCGGACCGGACAGGGGGGAAAGGAATAACTGACCAGTTTTACCGTACT
>JAEZSM010000020.1 GCA_023421875.1 Spirochaetota bacterium
AAGCACATCGGCAAGAAGCGCTGCTACCAGATCTGTTTCGCCGTTCTGGCTTCGGCCTGCCTCATCATCTACTTTCTGGGGCACAGGCTGGGCTCAGGCTTTTTCTTAGTTATGATGGTTTATGCGGGTATAGGCGTGGGCTTCGGCTATGTGGCGCCCTGGGCCATGGTGCCCGACGCTATAGAAGTGGATGCCGTACGCACCGGCAACCGCAAGGAGGGGGCTTTCTACGGGATGTGGACCTTCATCTCCAAGGTGGGTACCTCCCTGGCCATAGCCCTCACCGGGCTCATACTGGGCGCCGCGGGCTATGCTGCCAACCTGGCCGAACAGAGCCAGGGCGCCCTGGGGGCCATACGCCTGATCATCGGTCCCATTCCGGCGGTGATTTTCCTGGCCGCCATGATCCTCATAGACCGGTATCCCATTGACGAGGCCACCTACAACGCGATAGTGGGCAAAAAGGCCTCGAACTAAAGTCGGAGTTCCTATGGGTTTATCCGAATACCTGCACTGGTATTTCCGCTCCACCTTGGGGGCGGTCAATCTCCTGGCGACTGCTCTGGGGCTCGCCGTGGGCTTGTTCCTAGGATTTTCGGTGCCCCTGGCGGCGGCGGCCGCGGGCGGGCTGGGCATAGCGCTGGGGGCCGGGGCCTTGGCGAGCGGTTTCGGGGCCCGGGCGGCCGCCGCCACCCGCCTGGCCCAGATCGACAGGACCAACGCTGAGCGCGTTGCCTCTGCCAAGGCTTTGCGCGACAGACTCGCTCGCATGCGTGTGCATCCCGGTCCCGTGGCCGATGCCCTCCAGCTGGTCTTGCTTTCCTCGGGCGAGTACCTGGAGGCCTGCACCCGTGAGAAAAAATACGATCCCCTGGCAGCCGACGCCCTGAGAGAGGCTATCGAGCTTTTGGACATCTATCTTAAAGAAAAAGACGAAGCGGCCACCGAGCGCCGCTTTGGGCTCGAGGATGCCGATCCCTTCCCCGATGCCGAATCCAGAATCGTAGCCGCGCTTTCGGATAAGGCGGCCATCCTGCGGGAGCGCAGAATCCAGATCGACGGGGGACTCGCGGCCGTGGGGCTCATGGCGGTCAAGGAGGATTTGAAATGAAACGAATTGCCCTAATAGGCTTGACTGTTTTTCTCCTTATTTTCGCCGCCCAGGGTGCCTGGACCTTGAATGCCTTTCTCGACTCGGCGGACATAACGGTAGTATTGCGCACCGACGGCAAGGCCGACATTTATTACAGCCTGGAGTGGAGCGCCTCGGGCGGACAGATGCACGGCTTTTATTTTCAGGGCGAAGCCTTCAGGCCGGTATGGAACCCCGAGGGCTGCTTTGCGGATATCAATGGAACAAAGCGTCTGCCCCTGACCATAAAGGACCTGGGCGCGGGCAGGTACGACATCCTGTTGGCCAACGGAGAAGGCTTTTCGGGCAAAGCTTTCTACTATCTCAATTACGCCGGGGATTTCGTCGCTTCGAGACTGATCGGCACTACCTCGAGCCCCGAGTTGGGCGAGCTGGTATATTTTGACTGGGCGCCGGTGGAATGGGACCAAGGCTTGAAGTCCCGGACTGTGCGGCTTGTGTTGCCCCTGAAGGTCGGAGGCGAGTCGCTGACTGCCGCAGAGCAGGAGGCCGTCCCGCTGAAAACCGAGTCCTGGGTGAATGACGAAAATAAAATCGCTTACTATGGTTCGCCGGGTTCGGACGGGGCGTACTATCTCACCCTGCGCTTTTATCAGGATCGGCCTGCGGCAGGCGAGTCACAGCGAATTTCCCTGTATTTTCCCGCGGGCTTTCTTCCCCTCAGCGCGGCCTTGTCCGCGGCAGGCGAAACCGGTGCCTCCGGCTCGTTAAGCCCGAAAGACACTCCGTTCAATGGCTCCGGTAGCCCCGGGATTCCCGACGATTCTGAGGGGGATTTTTGGCTCACCACGCCTCTGGCTCTGGGGATCGCCGCGGTTCTCATCGCCCTGGCTATGGTCCTGTATTACGCGAACCTGCGCCGCTATGGCGCCCGGGCCGCACTGATCAGGCGGATCGCCTGGGCCGGGGACTCCTGGCTGCCGCCCAAGCTCTTTGCCGGGAGTTACCAGGTTCCCGGCAAGGTTGTAAAGGATCTGCACCCCGCCGAGGTAGCTCTGCTCTTCGAACTGTCCCTTTCGCGGGTCGTGGCGCTCATGATCGAGGGATTGAAGGCCAAGGGCATTGTCAAGTTAGTCAGCGAAGACCCCCTGCAGATTTCAGTCAGCAGCGCAAAGCCCGGAGAATCGCTGGAAGAGAAATTTCTGGCCTGCTTCGATTCTGAAGGCCGACCGCTCTCGGGGCTTTTAGCCGATTTTTTCGAAGCCCTCATAAAGGAATTGCAGGAAAAGCTCTGGGATTGCGACATGGAGGCTACCAAAACCTACTATCGCGAGCTGCTTTCCGAGGCCGAGCGGATGGAGGCGGAAGCAACTATCAGCAACGCTGAGATCGAAGCTCGGAGGGCGGCCTGGAGAGCCACCCATCCCCACTGGTTGTACTGGCATTCCTACTGCTACCTCCACGCCCATCCGACCCGTTATGGGCACATGGGGCTCCAGGAAGTGTTTTCTTCTAATTACGGCGAATTCATGCGCTCGGCATCCTGCTTTTCAGGCTGTTTCAGCCCCACGCAAGGCGCGGCGGGCACCTGTGTTTCGGCCTGCCATAACGCCTGCCACGACGCCTGCCATTCGGCCTGTCACTCAGCCTGTCATTCGGCCTGCCACTCGGCCTGTCACTCAGCCTGCGTCTCGGGGGGCGCGCATTGAAACTCCCCTGGCAGCATAAGCCTAGACCAGGGAAGGGCTACGACCTCTCCTGGGTGCCCGGGTTCTGGGAATCTATAAGGCCGTATCTGATCGCCAGGCTCGAGGACGAGGTGCTCATTCTTCCGCCCAACCTGGTCTATAAGACCAACAAGACGGGGCTTGCGCTCCTGGATGCCCTGGACAAGGGACTAAAGCTGGAGCGCTTGCCGGGTATGGACGATGCCAGGCTCAAGGACGTGGAGCGCTTTTTCCTGGACATCAAGGCGCTTTGCGAGGGTAGGGAAGTGCCCACCGAGAAGGTTGCCTACGACTTCAATTTCAGCCGTCTGCCCATCCTGGGCGAAATAGCCCTGACCTATCGCTGCAACAACGCCTGTCAGTTCTGCTACGCCGGCTGCGGCTCATCACCGGGTTGCGGCACTACTGACTCCAGCATAGCCGTTTCCGGCAGTGCAGACGGGGCCAGTGAAAAAGAAATGACCACCCAAGAGGTGGAGCGGATCATCGATCTCTTCGCCTTGAAGGCTAAGATTCCTTTCTTTTCTTTCACCGGTGGCGAGCCGCTTTTACGCCAGGACCTGGAACACCTTATCGACTATGCGGGTAAAAAGCGCCTTCGGGTGAACCTTATAAGTAACGGCACCCTTATTAGCCCAGAACGGGCTAAGGCCTTGCGTCGTGCGGGCCTTACCACAGCCCAGGTAAGCCTAGAGAGCCCCGACCAAAAGATTCACGATACGCTCTGCGGTGCCCGGGGCGCCTTCACTCGTACACTGGCCGGGATCAAGGCCCTGCAGGAGGCGGGAATAAGAGTCCAGACCAACTCAACCCTCACCACACGGAACAGAGAGAGTCTTTTAGCCATGCCTGCCTTCCTTTCTTCGATTGGGGTAGAGCGCTTTTCCATGAATCTATATATCCCGGCGGCCAGGATCGAAAAGGCCGCCGAACTCCTGGTGCCCTATTCGGAAGCCGGGGCTTTCGTTGACTCCATCAGGAAGGCTGCGGCAAGGGCAGGCAGAATTTTCTACTGGTATTCGCCCACGCCGCTGTGTATCTATAACCCAATTGCCCGAGGCCTGGGCAATAAAAGCTGCGCCGCCGCCGACGGCCTCATTCACGTGAATCCCTCAGGTGATGTGCTGCCC
>JAEZSM010000128.1 GCA_023421875.1 Spirochaetota bacterium
GCCCAAAAGCGTCTGATATCGGGCCTTACCGCAGGAGCGGTAAAAGGCTAGAGGCCGGAGAAACGCGAGCCCTCGCCCCGAAGGAACCTGGCCGTCAGGCTGGCTTTCCGGCGAGGGAGTGCGGATAAACGGCTTTCGTGTTCTATAAAGGAGTTTCGAGAATGAGCGACACGACTCTGGACGGCCTAGCCGTACAGCTGCGCAGAGACATCCTGGAGATGCTCTACCGCTGCCAGTCGGGACATCCGGGAGGTTCCCTCTCGGTGCTTGAGATTCTCATGGCCCTGTATTACAAGACCATGAAGACTGACCCGTCCAATCCCGGATGGGAAGACAGAGACAGATTGGTCCTCTCCAAGGGCCACGGCTGCCCCGCCCTCTATGCCATTCTGGCGAACAAGGGTTTTTATCCCAGGGAGGACCTCTGGAACCTGCGTCAGCTGGGATGCCACCTGCAGGGACACCCCGATATGGCCAAGACCCCCGGCGTGGACGCCAATACCGGCTCCCTCGGCCAGGGCGCCTCTATAGCCGTGGGCATGGCCTTGGCGGCCAAGCACAAAAAAGCCTCCTACAGGGTATTCGCTGTGCTTGGCGATGGAGAACTCCAGGAAGGGCAGATATGGGAAGCTTCCATGTCCGCCGCCCACTACAAGCTGGACAACCTCACCTTCATCCTTGACCACAACGGTCTGCAGATAGACGGGGCTAACGACGAGGTCATGGGCTTGGGCAATGTTATGGACAAGTTTGCCGCCTTCGGTTTTGAGTGCTTTGACGTAGCCGGCCACGACAGGGACGCTATAGCCGCGGCGCTGGAGGCGTCTGTATCGGGCAAGCCTAAATTTGTCCGCTGCCGTACGGTAAAGGGCAAGGGCGTATCCTTTATGGAGGGCAACGCGGGTTGGCACGGCAGGCCCATGAACGCCCAGGAATTCCAAGCGGCGATGAAAGAACTAGGGGGCAAGCAGAATGGCTGAATCCAAATCCCTGCGCGTGGCTTACGGCGAAGCCCTGGCCGAACTGGGCGCGGTTAATGACAAGGTAGTGGTCTTGGACGCCGATCTGGCCCACGCCACCATGACCAGCCTTTTTCAGGCCAAGCATCCCGAGCGCTTTTACAACTTTGGCCTGGCCGAAGCCAACATGATGGGCGCGGCGGCGGGCATGGCCCATTCCGGGCTCATCCCTTTTGCCTCTACTTTCGCCCTCTTTGGAACCGGGCGGGCCTACGAGCAGATCCGCAATTCCATTGCCTACGTGAACGCCAATGTGAAATTCGGCCTTTCCCACTCGGGTCTTTCGGTGGGCGAGGACGGCGGGAGTCACCAGAGCGTGGAGGACATCGCCCTCATGCGAGTGGTGCCCAACATGACAATCTTTGTGCCCTGCGACTCCGCCGAAACCCGGAAGGCAGTCTTTGCCGCCGCCGAAATAGACGGCCCTGTCTACATCAGGGTCGCCCGGCCCGTGGTGGAAACCTTTACCGGACCCGATACTCCCTTTGTTCCCGGCACGGCGAACCTGCTCAGGGAAGGAAAGGATGTCTGCATCGTGGCTACGGGGCTCATGGTCAAAGAAGCGCTGACAGCGGCCGAAAGCCTGGCAGGGCGGGGCATAGAGGCTGCGGTGCTCAACGTTCATACGATTAAACCCTTCGATTCCGAGGCCGTGCTGGCCGCCGCGAATCGCTGCGGCGCGGTGGTGAGCGTGGAGGAGCATTCGGTCATCGGCGGCCTTGGTTCGGCGGTGGCCGAAACCCTGGCGGGCAAGTCAGCCGCCAAGTTCTGCCGCCTGGGCATCCAGGATCGCTTTGGCCAGTCGGGCAAGCCGGCGGACCTCTTCAAGGCCTATGGTCTTACACCAGCCCATATCCAGGAAGCCTGCCTGAAGCTTTTGGGCAAGAACGTTTAAGAAGCGCGGCCGGGCAAGGGTCGGCGCCTTGTTAGGAAGCCGGATCAGTGGCGAAAATGGCTGCGCCGGCCCGCGATTAAAAGGAACATAGTATGGAAATAAAGAGCTACGAATTTTCTGGCGAAGGCATGACAAGGGTGTATGAAAATGCCACGTGGATGGTGGGCATAAAGAACTGGAAGCCCGCCAACGATATCAGCGGTATAGATTGCCTGGAGCGGCATAACGAGACCGACGAGCTGTTTATACTTCTCTCGGGTACCTGCAATCTGCTCTCAGGCGTCGAGACAGCCCAGGGGCTTCAGATTACGACCACTAAGATGGAGCCGATGAGGGTCTACAATATTCCCAAAGGGCTTTGGCACAACACGGTGACTACGAAGGATGTAAAGCTTATCCTTGTAGAGGATTCGGCAACCAGTTCCGCGAACAGCGAGATTCTGAGCCTTAAGCCGGAGCAGATCGCGACGGTCAAGAAATTGGTAGGAAGCCGCTGAGCGTGAACCTTTTAAAGGCGCGCAAAAAGCTATGAAAACAAGCGAAGTATTCAGTCCACGAAGATCGCGCATCGTCGAAACCGGAATGCCCACGGTCGGGGTCAACGATGTGGCTGTGAGGGTGAGGGCGTGCGGCATCTGCGGATCGGAATACTTCGCATGGGACAAGGCCGAAGGCGCGCCTCTGCGGCTTGGTCATGAGGTGGCGGGAGAGGTGATCAGCGTCGGTGCCGGAGTATCGGGCATTGCGATTGGAGATGCCGTTACCGGTCTCTTCAGGCGCGGTTTTTCAGAATTTACCGCAGTCGACGCGTCAGCCGTAATGAAATATCCGGCGCTGCTGAGTTTTGATGAAGCATCCTTGGGCGAGCCGATTTCCTGTGTTGTGAGCGGAGCCCTGCGTACCGATGTGGGCCTGGGAAAGACAATAGCAGTGATCGGCTTAGGCTTTATGGGCCTCCTGGCGCTGCAGCTTATGAAGCTTAAGGGGGCATACCACATTATCGCTATTGATGCCCGGAAGGAAACCGAAGTTCTGGCAAGGCTCTATGGCGCCGATGAATTTTTTCTTCCCGGGAATGTGCCGGATAAATATCTTCTTACCGACAATGCCGGTACCGGCGGCGTCGATATTGTTGTCGAATGCACGGGAAATGCCAAGGCTCTGGATCTTGCCGTAAAAATGCTCAAACGTCACGCGATTCTTTCCATAGTCGGATACCATCAGGGAGGCCCGCGATCCGTTGACTTCCAGATGCTGAACTGGAAGGCTGTGGAAATCATCAATGCCCATGAAAAAAGGATCGATCACAAAATGCGCTGCATGGTAATAGGCCTGAATCTTGTAGCCAAGGCTCAGTTGAGGATCGATAAGCTCGTGACCAATTACTACGGCATGGACGGTATAGATTCTGCCTTCGAAGACTTCGGGAAGAAGCCTGAGGGGTATATCAAGGGGATTGTGAGGCTGTAGATTCCCGCCCGAGGAGGACTGAACATGAAGCGGATACGTGCTGGAATTATCGGCGTCGGGAATAT
>JAEZSM010000242.1 GCA_023421875.1 Spirochaetota bacterium
TCCCGTATCGATGTCCAGCAGGGCGCCTTGGGCACCCTCGAAGAGGGTCCAGACATTCTTGTGCCTGTACAGGTAGGCGCTAGCGTCCACCGCCATGGGCAGAAGCTTCTCCCGCCATGTATCCAGGAAGGCCCTGTCTTCTTCCGAAAGATTCCCCAGGCGCTCCGGATCGTCGATGTCAGCCAGCCTGACCCCGTCTCTGGATGCCTTGAAGGAATAGGCCACGCCGATGCCCCTTCCCGTGGTCCCTATAGGTTTTTTACGGTTTGCGTCGATTTCTTTGTCCAGGTTCTTGTAGCTGGGAAGGACAATATGGGCCCTGTCCGAGATGAGCACCCTGCCCTCCCAGTCAATGCCCTTGGCCTCCAGGTCGCCCAATTCGGAAAAAAGGGCTTCCGGATCGACGACCATGCCACTGCCGAGAATGACAGTCTTGTCGGGATAGAGAATGCCCGATGGCACGAGGTGAAGGGCATACGTGGTACCGGAGAGCACGATGGTGTGCCCAGCGTTGGCGCCACCGGAAAAGCGCACGACAACCCCCGCCTCATGGGCGAGATAGTCGACGATTTTTCCCTTGCCCTCGTCTCCCCACTGGGCTCCGATAATCACTACGTTCATGCTCAGCTCCTCGCTTGGTATTGAAACAGCGTTCTTTGGAAGATCTTAGTATAAATGACGAGAAAAATCAGCGCTTCCGGGAGAATACCCGATAATTGATGTCCGGAAAAAGATTGTTCCTGCGCTCCAGGCTGGTGAGCCATTCAGTATCCACGGTGTTGGCGCAGAGCATTTCGTAGATCTTGGTGAAGTTGCCCACCGATTCCTCGATCTGTTTTCGGGCGAAGTCCCCAGACTGGCCGGAACGCAGCAACAGGGGCCAGTCGGAGGACATGGTGAGCAAGGCTTCCCGCGCTCCCTGATTGAGGATCCGCTCCCGCAGTCCCGATTCGTCGGGGAAACGCTCGGCCAGCTCGGTCATGCGCTCCACCGTTTGCCTGCTATGACGATGCACCCAGTCGTTGGAGCCGTCCAGCCACACTTCGGCATAGCCTCCCTCGCCCCAGGAGGAAAATTCCGGTTCCGAAACAGGACTGTCCTGATCCTTCCTGTCGTATTCGCTCAAGGTGACAAACTGCAGATCCTCATCGTCCTTTTTCCTGGCCGCAGCCCTGAAAAGGGCCTCGAGAAAGAGCGGTCCCTCAAACCACCAGTGGCCGAAGAGTTCGGCGTCGTAAGGGCAAACGATCAAGGGTTTTCTGTCCTGCATCCACTGGGAGGCGCCCCGGGCCGAGTTTTTCCGCTCCGAAAGGAAAGCCCTGGCATGCTCCACAACCCTCGCCGAGGCAGCCACCGGCTCGTAGGGCCGTTTTCGGTCCGTCTTTCCGGTCACCGCCCAATACTTATACCCCGTAAACCCCCGCTCCACCCCCGTTCCCAGGAAGGGGCTCACGTAAGCGCTGTCCAGATCGTAGCCTATGTCCCTATAGAAATCCCGGTATACCGGATCGGCGGGATAGCCCTCGGTCTCAGACCAGACCGCCTTTGTCGCCCCCGCGTCGCGGATAAAGAGCCTTAGGCCCGAAGGGCTCTGCAAGGGGGCAAAAGAGCCGTACTGTGGCACAGGCTTGCCCAAGAGAGCCCCCCGGGTCGTCACGATGCTGTATCTGATATTGTAGTCGGTTAGTATCTCCCCCAGCCCCGGATACCAGCCGAACTGGGGCAGCCAGAAGCCCTGGGGAATCTTTCCGAAGGCATTCCTGTGGGCCACTATAGCAGTCTCTATCTGGGCAAGCACCGCCTGGGGGGCGTCCTGATACAGGGGCAGGAAGGCGTGGGTAGCGGCGCTGGTGAGCAGATCGATCTTGCCTCGCTTGTAGTAGTAGTCGTAGCCCATGAGAATGTTGCGCAGATAGAGTTGCTCAAAGTCTTCCTTGTTGCGCCGGTAGAGGGATTCATAGAGCTGCGCTAGGGGCGTGAATACAGGATCGCTTCCCAGGCGCTTTTTCTCCAGAGCTGCCAGGTCCAATTGCATGTCCAGGTAGCGGACATACCGTTCGGCCAACAGTTTGTCCGAAAGCATCGCCAGAAGGGTGGGCGACAGGGAAAGACTCAGCTTGAAGGGGATGGAATCGGCGTCCAGCTTTCTGAAAAGCCGCAGAAGGGGCAGATAGGTTTCGGAGATCGCCTCGAAAAGCCAGCGTTCCTCGAAAAAAGACGCATACTCGGGCTTACGCACGAAGGGCAGATGGGCGTTGAGCACTAGGGCTATGGAGGGTTTGTTCGTCACGGGCGCTTATTCCTCTTCCGCCGCGAGTATTCTGCTGGGGTTGTCTGTGCCGGCCTCGGCCAGATGCAGCCCCTCCAGATCGGAAAGGATGAGGAGGCTCTTCGTCATCTGCGGAAGCTTGGAAAGACCCTCTAAATAGTGAACGGGCATTCTCACCTCGTTGGACCTGGCCAATACCCTGATCTTGTCCAGGGTGCGGAAACAGAGATCGACGCGGTAAGCGTGGCCTGGCCTGGGAATGTTGATATACCACTTCCAGTCTTCGAGGGTGACTTGGATGTCGAAATAGCTCCGACGCCCCTCCCCTGTCGATCCCATCTCTACCACTCTCAAGAATAAACCGAGAGAATTTTCCTCTTCCCCCAGTTTGGTCCTGCGTTGATCGGCTATGTCCCAATAGGCGTAAATCCAGGATGGATCCCTAGGCAGGGCTCGGATCATGGTTTCGTTGTAGCGGTCAGGCACGCAGGCTGCCACGGGAGCCGCAAAGGAACTGAAGGCGCCGCCGGAGAGCTTTTTTTCTTCCACATGGCCGGTGCCGTCATGGCTGAACACCCTTTCTCGGTCCTCGTCTTCCAGGGCTGAGACTATTTCTTCTATTATGAAGGGGCGATCTAGGCCTTCGGGAATATAGAACCCCATGCGCTCTGCCAGCAGCAGCAATTCCTGATCGGTAAGAAGCGACAACTTTTCCGGATTCACGAACCTATAGTGAAAAACCTGGCTTCAATTGTCAAGTATGAGAGAAAGGCCTTTCCCTCCGTTTCGGGCTAGGGCTCAGGCTGCAGCCTTTGCTGCTGCTGGTCCGCGGGCTGACAAGCCGCCGTCGGCTTCTTGGTCCCGGACTTTGCCCTTCGACGGCTCTTTTTCGGCTTTTGCAACGGCGAAATGCCAGAATTTCGGAAAATCATCAGCACCGCAGCCTCGAGATCGACCCGCGGAGGGTTGAGGGGCTGAATAAAGGCCCGGGCGGTTAACAGGGATTCTCTGAATTTTTCTCCCGAGTCCTCGCTGCCCGGCTTCTCGGCAAAGAGAAAAGATTTCAGAAAGTACGAGAGTATCACCGATAGTGTCCTGGATTTGCCGCCCGGGCCTTGGGCTGTCCCTTCATTTTTCCCCATGTCTTCGCCGAGCTCCAGCTTCATCGCGTCGAGGCTTTCGAGATCGGCGAAAAGTCTGTTCGCATAGGCGATGTCATCCCGCATTCTCGCCCAGACGGATGGCACGAAATACTGGAGAATTCTGAACTCCACCAGGGCGCGGAACACTTTTTCGGCCTTGCCGCAGGCCAGTATCTTAAAAAACTCCTCGGTCATTCGGGAGGAGCTGACATCGGCCAGAAGCCTGGAGTCCCTGCGAATCGCCCTTCGCAGATTGAAAGGAATGGCAAAACCAGCCGAAACGCCGTACTTGATACAGCGGACAATCCGCACAGGATCTTCCTTGAATATCAAACCGAGGGGGATTATCGGCTTAACCTTGCCCGCCCGCAGGTCCTTGTATCCACCCACGAAATCCACCAGGCTCAGGTCTGTGGGATCCAGGTACAGGGCATTGAAGGTAAAATCCCTTCTCAGGACATCTTCGTCCATGGTGCCGAATTCATTGCCCACCGAGCCGTTTTTATTGGATCGAAACGTGCTCACCTCGAAAAGCTTGCCGCCCGCCATGATATGAACAAGTCTGAAGCGC
>JAEZSM010000253.1 GCA_023421875.1 Spirochaetota bacterium
GAACTCGGCCATTCTAGCGCCCCTCTTCCGCACAGGCGGCTGACGCGGCTGAACCGGTAGATTCCGGTGCATCGGCACACAACTCGGTCTCCAGTTCCTGAAGCCGGGCGATCTCGGCGTAGAAACCCTTTTTGTCCCTCATCAGCTCCTCGTGATTGCCGTACTGGATCATCTTCCCGCCGTCCAGCACAATAATCCTGTCGGCGTGACGCAGGGTGGAAACCCTATGGGAAACCAGGATATTCGTCCGCCCCTTGCGTTCCAGAAGAAGATTTTTGAGGATCCGCTCCTCTGTTTCCGCATCAACGGCCGAAAGAGCGTCGTCCAGAACCAGGATCTGCGGATCCAGGGCCAGGGCCCGGGCAATGGCGATGCGCTGTTTCTGTCCCCCCGAGAGCGTAAGGCCCCGCTCGCCCACGATCGTGTCCCAGCCTGACGGGAAGAGGCTCAGATCCCTATCCAGCGAGGCGATTCGCGAAAGTGCCTGGAAGCGCTCCTCAGGGCAGTCATCCACGCCGAAGAGAATGTTGTCCCTCACCGAGGCTGAGAACAAAAAGGACTCCTGGGGCACGAAGCCGAAGGCGCTCCGCAGCGCCGAAAGCGTATAGGAGCAGCTGTCCTTGGCTCCGAAGAACACCTTTCCCGGGCCTGGATCGAGTATTCTGGGTAAAAGCTTGATGAGGGTAGACTTGCCGCAGCCCACCCTGCCCAGGATGCCGAGGGTTTCGCCCTCGCCCACCCTGAAGCCGATGCCCTGGAGAACCCTAGGGCCATCCTGCGTATAGGAATATTCTAGATCCATCACTTCCAAGTCGCCCGAGGGCTTCACGTCCAGCGCGTCGGGAGTTTCCGCGATCGCGCTCTTCCGGTCCAGCACCTCGTTGATACGCTTCAGGCTCGCAGCGCCTCGCTGGATCAGGTTTACCGTAAAGCCGGCTCCCATCATCGGCCAGATGAGCATTTCCAGATAGGCTATCATGGCAATGATGGCGCCGGGGCTCATCGTGTTGGCGATTACTGCGCCGCCGCCTACCAGGACGAGAATCGCCGTGCTCAGGCCGGCAAGAAAGGAGATGAGTGGAAAGAAGAGCCCAAACGTCTTCACCAGGTCCATGGTGACGTCCCGATAGCTGTCGTTCGTCTCTGAGAAGCGGGCTGAAAAATAGCGTTCCTTTACGAAGGCCTTCACCACTCGCATGCCCGAAATAGTCTCCTGGGCTATGTCCGAGAGCTTCGAATAGACTTCCTGAACCCGCTTGAACTGCCTTCCTACCATCTTGCCGAAAAAGAGTATCAACACCGTCACCAAGGGCAGTGGTAGCACCGTGTACAGGGCGACCGAGGCATTGTCGGAGATCATGGCGATCAAGATGAGAGAGGACATGAATATACCGTCCACGAAGGAAACGAATCCCATGCCGATGGACTGGCGGACCGCGTTCATGTCGTTGGTGGCCCGGGCCATCAGGTCGCCGGTCTTGTTGTCTTGGAAAAAGTCCGAGGACATCTCCATGAGGTGGCCGAAAAGCTTGTTTCGAAGCTCTGCCTCGATGCGCCGCGATGCGCCGATGATAAAGTAGCGCCAGAAATAGCGCCCGACAGCGATAAATGCCATGAGTGCTACCATCAGCAGCGCCGGCTGTAGTATATCGGCCATCACATAGCCGCCCTGGGCAATCAAATCCACGGCCTTCTTTATCAGCTTGGGAACGAAAATCTGGGCGGCGTCCACCACCACGAGGAAAAAGATGCCCAATCCGTAGAAAAGCCGGTATTTTTTCAGATATGGAAGGATGGTTCTGAATTCTTTTAACATGACAGAGCAGTGTATCTCCCGGCGGCACCTTATACAATACCGACAGGCTCATTCATCGATCGCGCCCGGATTGGCCAAGGGGATTCCTACCATATTTTTCGCTTGCGGTATTCCGGAATCACGCATAGTACCTGAACAGTCCAAAAACCGCCTCGATTGCCGAGGCCTGCGCTTTCTGTCATCATGGCAACCGATGAACGAAATAATTGTGCACACCGATGGAGGCTGCTTGGGCAACCCCGGCCCCGGCGCATGGGCCTATGTCATGCGTTACGACTCCCGGCTTAAAGAAGCTTCAGGATTTCAGCCCGATACCACAAACAACCGCATGGAACTCCAGGCTGTCATAGAAGCCCTCGGCTATCTATCCTCCAGGCGCCGTCACGTCGCCGCCAAGCTCGCACAATCGCCCCATGACGAAGCAAGGCGAGGCAAGGCAGCTCCGCAATGGATCGAGGCCCCGATCCGCGTATTCACCGATTCTCAATACGTCAAGAACGGAATCACTTCCTGGCTTACTTCCTGGAAAGCCAAGGGCTGGAAGACCGCCGACAAAAAGCCAGTAAAAAACCAGGAACTCTGGATGGAGCTGGATGCCCTAAACCAGGAACTCAAACCCTCCTTCCACTGGGTGGAAGGCCATGCCGGCGTGGAGGACAACGAGCGCTGCGACAGTCTGGTGAGGGCTGAAATGGAAAAAGGAAAAGCAGGAACATAAAAAAATGCGCGAATGCGCTATTCGTTCGGCGGGAATGCATACCCGAAGTCCCTGAACAATCTGAGACAGCCCTCCACTACCCTGCCATCGTACAAAATTCCCATATGTCCTTCGATTTCCGCGAGCGCCGCATCGATTCCCAGGCTAGGGCGGTAAGGCCTGAAGCTGGCCATGGATTCCACCACATCGGCAACTGCGAGAATTTTTGATTCGAGAAGTATCTGGTCGCCAGACAGTGCCATCGGGTAGCCGCTTCCGTCTATCCTTTCATGGTGCTCCAGGACAATCCTCGCGATCGGCCAGGGAAAGTCGATGTTTTTTAAAATATCGTAGCCCGTCTGGGCATGGAACTTTATCAGGCTGAACTCGATATCCGTAAGTTTTTTAGGTTTTGTGAGAATCTCGGCGGGTACGGTTATTTTACCAAGATCGTGTATCATTGCCGCAAGTCGCAGCCCCTCTATTCGATCAGCATTAAGACCTACCTGCCGGGCTATAGCCTGAGCGAGATCGGCTACCCTGCTTTGATGGCCCGCCGTATAGGGATCTCTAGCCTCGACGGCCGCCGCTATAGCGTTGACCGTAGCGCCTAGGGCTTGCCGCAGCCGCTCTATTCCTAAATGTTTCTCCGTAATGTCTTCGCAGAATCCTTCATAGTAGCGGAAACCTCCATGCCTGTCCTTTATAGCGTGCTGATCCAATGAAACCCATATAACATCGCCGTTCTTCCTTCGGTATCGGCACTCGAATCCCAGCACCGACCCATTCCGCTCGATCTGACTCAGCAGCTTTTCCCTGTCGCTCGGGTCATAGAAGATTTGATGTGCCGTATCGGTAATCGAATCGATAAGATCCTCGGAAGAATCGTAGCCCAGCATGTCCGCAAGCGCCTTGTTGACGGTAATATATCGGCCATCCTTGCTGATCTGGAAAATTCCTTCCTGAGCGTTGTTTACGATGCTCCGGTATTTCTCTTCGTTCTCCCGGAGCGCCATCTCCATAAGCCTTCGTTGGGTGATATCCGAGAATATACAGGCGAACTGCCCCTGTTCTGATCGGAAAGCGGTTACTTCAAACCATTTTCCTATTTCGCCTGAAAAATCCTCAAAGAAGGCCGGTTCACCGGTCAATGCCACATGGCCGTATCGGTCTATCCAGAATCTTTCCATTTTTGGCATGACGCTGAGTGCTGTATTTCCGATTATAAGATCGGCCTTGAGGCCTGTCATGCGCTCGAAAGCGGGATTTACGTCGAGGAATCGATAATCGACCGGCAGACCTTGGGCGTCGCAAATAATTTCATGGAGCGCAAAGCCTTCGAGCATCTCGCGGAACAGTATCCTGTACTTTTCCTCTGCCTTTCGCTTCTCCGATGTATCGCGCATGAACATGCTCGTTTTTTGCTGACCGTTCTCATCGATGAAGAGATTCGATGTCACATCCGCCGGGAATCTTTCGCCGTTAGCTCTAAAGAAGTATAGTTCGGCCTCGGCCGATCCTTTCCTCTCCCTCTCCTGAAGCGCTGCGGCAAGGCGAGGGTCGCTCAGGTCCACAAGGCCGTTACGTCCGACTGCCTTGATTTCGTCCAAGCTTCTGCCGAACATTTTGCATGCCGCCGGATTGGCGTCGAGAATCGTACCGTCCTGCTTGGTAAGTAGGATTCCGTCGATAGAATTATCGAACAAAGAACGATACCGTTCCTCGCTTTCCCTAAGCCTTTTCTCCGCCTTTTTCCTTTCGGTTATGTCTTGATTAACGCCAAAAGTACGGACCGTCCTGCCTTCTGAATCCTTGCTGATAAAAAATCTTACGCTTATCTCGCCTACGCCACCATCATCAAAGAGTATCCGATGGTCGATCTGGCCGCTGTAATCCGGATTTTCGGTCTCTACCGCCTTTCTGATCTCTTCACCTACCATGCCACGATCCTCGGGATGCACGAATCGCTCGGCATAGTCGGCTGCGCGCATGGTATAGCCCCCGACGTCCTGAGCCGTGGTGTGGAAAATATTGTAGAACTGGTCATTGAATGTAAACCGATCTAGCAGTACATCATATTCCCAATGGCTTAGGTGAGCGATTTCCAAAGCCTGGGCGAGCTGCTTCCTGTTTTCCATCAAAAGCGCGGTAGCTTTAAGCGCATCTCGCCGGGCAGCCGCATCGTTAAGTTCTCTCTCCATAGCCAACGGCAGCCTATGGAGACGGTTTTTCATCACATAGTTATTTGCGCCAGCCTTTATCACATCAAGCGCCGTTTCCTCACCGATAGCACCTGAAACAATGATGAAGGGAATGTCCAGTCCTGATTTTTTTAAAATTTCAAGCGCCGCAAGCCCGCTAAATCCGGGAAGGGAATAGTCAGAAAGTATAATATCCCAAGGCTTTTTATGTAAAACTCGCCGCATGCCTTCTGCGGTTTTAACACGCTCGAATTCTGGTTCCCATCCTGCCTTGACCAAGGAATGAATTACCAGTTCAGCGTCATCGGGCGAATCTTCGACGTATAGGATGCGTATCGGTCCTCCCATCACTGTCTCCTCATGCGCCTTTTTAACGAATCTAACCTGGATAAATGGAAGCGTATTGAGCCCAGCCTTTATGCTCCCCTGCCGATAATGAGTATAACCGAGGCTGGATTTATCCGAAACCCGCGGGCAGGGTAATTTTCTGGCCATGACTGAAGAAGCCTTCGATGTGAAATGAAAATTTCTCTGACGGGACTTTAGATTTCTTTAAAAGAAAGCTGGGACCAGAGGGAGTCGAACCCCCGACCTACTGCTTAGAAGGCAGTTGCTCTATCCAGTTGAGCTATGATCCCGTATAAAGGCCGCCTTGCGGCCTTCAACTCCGAGATTGCTACGCAATCTCGACTAATTCCTTATCAGTTACCGCGATTCGTAAATGCCCGCCTCGTCGCAAGGGCTGCCAAGTAGCCCGAGTTCGTCGCGCAGCGACGAACTCGTACGCAACCGAAAGGCAAAGCCTTGAGGTTGCGAAGCATCGGGACGGGCGGACTCGCTAGAGCCCGCCTCGTCTCACTGACGTCGCCGGTAGGCAGTGAGCATCGGGACGGGCGGACTGCTTGCAGCCCGCCACGTCTCTGGGACTTCCCGAGAGCGTCACTGACTTCGGGACGGGCGGATTCGAACCGCCGATCTTCTGCTCCCAAAGCAGACGCCTTAGCCCCTAGGCTACGTCCCGTACGGTCAGCGCTACGCTAGACCGAAAAAGAGGCTCATGTCAATATAACAGGACTGTTGACAGCTCCCGATTATCATTTATAATACACGGGTTTCCTTATATAAAAACTAAGGATCCACCATATTTTCCACCCTGCAAGGAGTATATATGTCGTTCGCAACCGACCAGATCCGAAACATTGCCATAGCCGGACATGGGAGTACCGGCAAGACAACACTGCTGGAACATATTCTCTTTCAGGGCGGCTCGATAAGCAAACCGGAAACTATCGAGTCAGGCAAGACGGTAAGCGACTACAACGAAGAAGAAATCGCCCGGAAAATCTCCGTACGCTCAGCGCTGACCCATTGTGTCGCAGGCGAGAATAAAATCAACTTTATCGACACACCTGGCTCCTCCGACTTCGTTGGCGAAGTTATCCTCGCCTTCCGTGCCTGCGAGAGCGCCCTGGTGCTTATCGACGCCAGATCCGGCGTTCAAATCGAAACTATCAAGCTCTGGAGAAACCTGGATTCCCGTCAGAAGCCCAGGATGATATTCGTAACGCGGATGGACGAAGAACGCGCATCCTACGCCAACGCATTGTCCGATGTAAAAGAAAAATTCAAGGTAACGCCGGTTCCTGTCACCATACCCATGGGGGAAGGGGCTAGCTTTAACGGCGTCATCGACGTGATCAACCGCAAGGCCTATGTCAAGCCGGCTTCCGGCGATGCCAAGGAAGTCGCCTCCGACGTGCCTGCCGAATTCAACGACGCGGTCGAGACTGCCCGGATGCAGCTTTTCGAAGCCGCCGCCGAGGGTGATGATGAACTTATGGAAAAATATCTGCTGGAAGGCGAGCTCAGTCAGGAAGATATGCTGAAGGGTCTCAAAGAAGCCCTGGCCACTGCCAAGATTGTGCCTGCCTTTGCCGGTTCCGGGGTGAAAAACTCGGGCACCGGCGCTTTGCTGGATTTTATCCTCGCTCTTGCACCCTCCCCTCTGACCTTGGCTCCAGAAAATGTTAAGGATGCGGATGGAAATGATGCGAAAATTAGCGTCGACCCCACCAAGTCAGCCACCGCCATTGTCATTAAAACCCAGATCGACCAGTTCTCTGGCAGGCTTTCGTTTGTCAAAGTGATCACCGGGAACCTTGCGCCGGATCTCGAGGTAGTCAATGTCAGGGACGGAAAAAAAGAAAAACTTTCCAAGCTCTATACGGCCCAGGGTAAAAAGATCATAGACAGCTCCAACCTTGCCGCCGGAGACATCGGCATCATTGCCAAGTCTGCCAGCCTCAAGACAAACGATACGATTTCCGCTATGGACAAACCCTTTGCCTTCAATCCGCTCAAGCTTCCCACCCCCGTCCATCTCATCGCCATCTCGGCGACCAACAAGAAGGAAGAGGACAAGCTTAACGAATTGCTCTATAAGGCGGCGGAAGAGGACCTCACCTTCCAGGTGGCCTATAATACCGAGACCAAGGAAACGGTCATCGCGGGCATGGGCGAGCTCCAGATCAACATGATCCTGGAAAAGATCAAGAATCAGGCAAAAATTTTGGCAGAAACCCGAATCCCCCGAATAGCCTACCGGGAAACCATCACTAAAAAGTCCGGGGCCGAGTACACCCACAAGAAGCAGACCGGCGGCCACGGCCAGTACGCAAGAGTCGTCTTCGAAGTCGAACCCTTGGAGCGCGGCACCGGGTATGAATTCGAAAACAAGCTCTTCGGCCAGTCCGTATCCCGCGGCTTCCTGCCCGGCATTGAAAAGGGCATCAAGCAGGCGATGGAGAATGGCGTTGTAGCGGGATACCCCGTCGTGGATGTAAAAACTGCCATCACCGACGGCAAGGAACACCCCGTCGACTCATCGGAAATGGCCTTCAAGCTCGCGTCCCGAGGCGCTTTCCGCGAGGCTACCAAGACTGCGAACCCTGTCCTCCTTGAGCCCATTATGAATCTCACGGTCTTTGTCGAAGAAAAGAATCTGGGGGATGTCATGTCCGACCTTTCGGGCAGGCGCGGCCGAATCTCTGGCCAGAACCCTATCGGCGGCGGTATCGTCCAGGTGGATGCCCAGGCTCCCCAGGCTGAGCTGCTGCGCTACGCAATCGACTTAAGATCCATGACCTCCGGCACAGGCAGTTTCGAAGTGGAGTTCTCCCACTACTCGCCCATAACCGGCAAGATCGCCGACGACGTGATCAAGGCAGCCCAGGCCTTCAGGACGGCGGAAGCGGAAGAGGAATAAGGTTCGATTTTTTACGGTTGTTAAAAAAGGGCCGGCCTTATATGCCGACCCTTTTTTGTAAAAGGCGTACCATGATCATGCGATAAGATTTCGCAATACGTATCCGGAAAGGTCGCTAAGCACCCTTCCCGTTTTTCCTACCGCTCAAGAGTTCGATCTCCCTTAAAAACTGATCCGCTGTCTCGTATTTTCTGTATACTGAAGCAAACCGTATATAGGCTACCTTATCGAGGATATAGAGTCGACGAAGCACCATATCACCGATAGCCTCGGTGGAAATTTCGTTGCTCGCTTTTGCCACCTGGGCCGCCTCGTCCTCTATTTCGTTCACCAGGTTTTCTATGGACATTTGGGAAACAGGCCGCTTCTCCAGCGCCCTGGTGAGCCCCCGCTCGATCTTGATGCGCTCAAAAGGCTCCCTTCGCCCGTCCTTCTTCACCACCATAAGGGGTTTTTCTTCGATGCGCTCGTAGCTGGTAAAGCGCAGGCCGCAGGAAATGCATTCCCTGCGGCGCCTGATGGCCTCGCCGTTGGCAAGGCTCCTGGAATCTATAACCTTGTCGTCCAGGCTTCCGCAATGAGGACATTTCATTGATGATTGGTCCTTTCCGGCATTTTATCCCCAATTTCGGCTTGTCCGGAAGTCTGCGCTGGAGCCTGCGGTGCGAGGTACTTTAAAAACTCGATAGGCAGTGGGAATACTATAGTGGAGTTTTTTTCCACAGCAATTTCGGTGAGTGTTTGCAGATAGCGGAGCTGTATGGACGAAGGAGCCTTCGCCATCACGGTGGCCGCCTGGGCAAGCTTTTCCGATGCCTGGAGTTCGCCTTCCGCGGCAATAACCTTTGCCCGGCGCTCCCGCTCGGCCTCGGCCTGCCTGGCCATGGCTCGCTTCATTGTTTCGGCCAGCTCCACCGCCTTTATCTCCACCGCGGTCACCTTGATTCCCCAGGCGTCGGTGGCCTCGTCGAGAAGCTGCTTGAGAATCTGGCCGAGTTCGGCCCGTTTTGCCAGCATCTCGTCCAGCTCATGCTGTCCTAGCACTGATCGAAGTATCGTCTGTGCTAAAAGGCTGGTGCTCTTTGTATAATCCGCCACCTTATTCACCGCGAGGGTGGGATCGAGAACATTGAAATACACCACGGCGTCAACGATCACCGGTACATTGTCCCGGGTGATCACTTCCTGCTTGGACACGTCGATCGTAAAAGTCCTGGTATCCACCTTGCGCATAACGTCCAGTCCAAATGGAAGTATTAGATTGAAACCGGGGCCGACTACCGCCATCATGCGGCCCAGCCGGAACAGGACGCCCCGCTGATACTCGTTGATTATGCGTATCATAGGCACCATGATCAGCACGGGCAAGGCGAAGATGACAATGGTGATCGGTTCTTCCCAGCGAGCCAGGACTAAACCCAACACAGCCCAGGCTATTCCAAGAGCCAGGAGGAGGAAAAACACCGGCTTTTGCTTCCGAACGATAGCGATCAGCGCGAAGCCCAGCCACCAGAGACAGCCTATAACGAAAAGAATGTAGAATATCGACATTGGGTGCCTCCTTTCTGTACAATATAGCGATAGTTTTCTTTACAGTCACGCTGGGATTTCCTTATTTTATAAAAACGGAGGAATCTATGGCATTTTCGGACAATCTCAAATCCTTCCTCGAAAAAACCTTCGACGGATCCAAGGAATTCTTTAACAAAGCGGGAGCCCAGGCCCAAACCTGGAGCGAAATGGGCAAGCTCAGAATTGAAATTCTCCGCCTGCGTCAGAAAGCCCAGTCCTTGACCTCCCGGCTCGGCGCCAATGTCTACGAACTGCTGGTAGAAAAGGGCGAACCCATGATCGGCGCCTCCTCGGAAGGGGTTGTAGACATCCTGAACCAGCTCAAGGCAGTAGAGCGAGAAATCACCGAAAAGGAATCGGCGTTCAGGATGGCCGGCGGCAAGGACGCCGATCTGGACGGCGACGGCAGGCCGGGATGATTCATACTCCCCGAGCCGTACTCTTCGATCTGGACGGAACCCTTGCCGACACCATAGAGGATCTCGGAGGGGCCTTCAATTCCGTACTCGCCTCCCGAGGGTATCCAGTAATCCCGGTAGAGCGTTACAAGACCATGGTGGGAAACGGCTTTATGGCCCTCACAAGGAGAGCTCTACCGCCGGAGGCCGCAGCCGATGAATTACTGGTCGAGACGGTAAATGCTGAAGCCGAAGAACTCTATTCCAAGCACTTTCTCGATCGCACCAGTCCTTTTCCGGAAATTCCTGAGCTGCTGACAGCACTGAGCGAAAGAAAGGCAACCCTTGCAGTTCTCTCCAACAAGCCCGACAGGATGGTCGGCACCATTGTTAAGGAGCTGTTCCCGGAGGTGGCTTTTTTTGTCACCGAGGGCAACAAGCCCGACAGGCCCCATAAGCCCGATCCCACAGCGACGCTGGCTATTGTCGCCGCATCGGGAATACCAGCCAGCGAATGGATTTTTGTCGGCGATTCGGGGGTGGACATGAAGACTGGCAGGGCTGCGGGAATGCTCCCCCTGGGCGCCGCCTGGGGGTATCGTTCCCGGGAAGAAATTAAGGCTGGTGGAGCGGCTGGTATGCTGGAAACTCCAATGGATCTTCTGAATTACTTTAATTGCGCAAAATAGAGAGAGCATTTATACTCGATTTAGGCCTATTGCCACTATAGTTGTTGCCAAGTAAGAAAGGAGCCCCTTCATGGAAAAAGCCGCCCTGATCGCCCGAGCGAAGGAATACGCTGAACAGGAAAAAGATCTCGTTTTTGCTCAAGAAGTTAAAGACATTCTGGCGGAAAACGACGACAAGGAACTGGAGGATCGCTTTTACAGGGATCTAGAATTCGGCACAGGGGGCTTACGGGGCATCATAGGCGGCGGCTACAACCGGATGAACACCTTGGTGATCACCAAGGCCACCCAGGGACTCTGCGATTACATCAAAACCCAGTATCCAGGCAAGGCGCTTTCGGCCTGCGTAGCCCACGATTCCCGACGCAGGTCCACCGATTTTGCCCTGGCAACCGCTCTCGTTTTTGCCGCCAACGGTATTAAAGCGTATCTCTTCCCCTCGTTACGCCCAACGCCCGAGCTTTCCTTCGCCATACGGGAACTCAATGCAGATACCGGCGTCGTCGTCACCGCCAGCCACAACCCGCCCCAGTACAACGGCTACAAGGCCTACTGGAACGATGGATCCCAGGTTGTCCCTCCCCATGACGAGGGTATCATCGAATGCGTTCAGTCGGTGGCCTCGGTCGCTTCTATCTCCAAGGAAGAGGCGCTGGCCAAGGGGCTGCTAGTCATACTCGACGGATCGGTGGACGATGCCTACGTAGCCATGGTCAAATCCAGGCTTTTACGCCCGCAGCTCATAGCCCAAACCGCTTCGACCGCAAAGATCGTCTATACACCCCTTCACGGCACCGGCGCCATGCTTCTGGAGCGGATCATGGGAGAGCTCGGCCTTGAGGTGCTCACGGTGCCCGAGCAGCGCGAGCCTAACGGCGAATTCCCAACCGTCTCCTTCCCCAATCCGGAGGAACCCGCCGCGCTCAAACTCGGCATCGCGTTGGGCCAGAAGGAAAAAGCCGATGTTGTCATGGCCAACGATCCAGACGCCGACAGGTTGGGCATCGCGGTTCCGGACAAGGGCGGCTCCTATGTCCTGATAACCGGAAACCAGCTGGGCTCGCTCCATCTGGACTACATTCTCCTCACCCTCGCCGAACTGGGACGTATTCCCCCCAAGCCCTATTGCATCAAGACGGTGGTGACCACCGACCTTCAAGCTGCTATAGCAAAAAAATACGGCGTCGAGTGCCACGACTGCCTTACGGGCTTTAAGTGGATCGCCGATCTCATGAGGCAGTTCGAAGCCCAGGGCAAGGATTTTATCTACGCCACCGAAGAAAGCTATGGGCACCTGATCGAACCCGAGGTGCGGGACAAGGATGGCATCTCCGCCGCAGCTCTGACCGCCGAAATGACCCTGTACTGGCGCAGCAAGGGCAAGAGCCTCCTGGATCGCCTGGAAGAACTCTATGAAGAGTACGGCTATCACGAGGAACGGGGCATCAGCAAGTATTTCCAGGGTCCCCAAGGCATGAAGATCATGAGTGGCATCATGGAAAGCTACAGGGCTAAGCAGCCCATTGCCCTGGGAGGCATTCCCGTGGTGAGCATCAGGGACATAAAGACTGGGTACGAATGGGAAACAGCCAAGTCCGAAAAAAGAAAAATCGACCTGCCCGAGAGCGATGTGCTCCAGTGGAGGCTGAGGGACGGAACCCTCGTAACCGTACGCCCATCGGGCACCGAGCCCAAGATCAAATTCTACATCCTCTGCAGAACCGAGTCCGCGTCAGGCCTGGGTAAAGCCAGGGAGCAGACGAAGGATAAGATTCAAGCGATCGAAGCGGACATACGGAAGGTTATAGGCTGACCATAATGCCCTATCCCTCCGACGGAGCTCCGCTGTGGTCCTGGATTCTGGGGAATAACAACTCAGGCACCCAAGGCAAGAATGGCAAAAATAGAACTCTTCAAGCTTGGACTGTCCCTCCTGGCGCCCAGCGCCTCGATCCCCCCGAAAACGCCGTCCCAGGCTGCCCCCTTCCCTATGATTGGGAACGACGCCGCTACTGCGCGATCGATGTGGAAACAACGGGACTTGAGTCTTCGAGGGATAGTGTGCTGGAGATCGGGGTACAGCTCTTTAGCTTCGATCCCGAGGGTGCCCTGCTGCGCGAGGACTCCTGGTCGAGCCTCATAAACCCGGCAATGCCTATTCCTGCTTCATCCACGGAGATCCACGGCATAACCGATCTTGAAGTATCCCAGGCCCCTTTCTTCAGTCAAATCGTCGATATGCTAAATCCGCTTCTATCGTCCCGGGTGGCGGTGGCGCACAACGCCGCTTTCGATAGGGGGTTTATCGACGCTGAATACGCCCGTCTCGGTTTGAAAAGCCCATTTTCGGAGGTAGCCGACAGCCTGCTGCTGCTGCGCCAGGCTAACCCCAATCTTCTCTCCTACAGCCTCGATAAGGCTGCCTTCGTCCTGGGCATCGAACGCGAAAGGTCGCACAGGGCGCTGGATGACGCTGCTACCTGCATGATGCTCTTCGCTTACTGCTGCAGAACCATGGCGGGGGCATGTCCTTGAAACAGGGAACACCGTGAAACCTAGTGTGCAACGCTTTCTCGAGCTCACACCGCCCAAGCGACGGCTGATTCTTGGATCCGTCGCTTTGTTCATTCTCTTCGGCGTCGTGCTTTTGGCGAGACTTTCGGCCTCGGCCGGCAGAAACCAAGTAGCGCCAGCGATCCAAGAGCCGCCGCCGAGCATCCAAGCCCTGCACGCCCGCATTCAGGCCGAAGGCCTCGATGCTGTTTTAACCACAGCCTCCATGACAGTGATTAAAGATCTCATTACACCGGCACAGATAGCCATTTTGGAAAGCAGAGACATAAAAACCCTGGGAAGCGCCCTGGTGGAAAAGGCTCTCGGTTCGGGCAAAAGTCCGGAGCGACAGATCGCCACTGTCCTGCCCTCAGCATCGGCTATTCTGGCCATGCTGGCCAGAGACAGGGACGTGGACGACTACCGGGAACACGCGACAGAGGAAGGCGCGGCGGGCGATTACTATAAAAGCGTCGTCGAATTGGTTCCCAGCATGAAGCCTTTGCGTGCCGCCTATGAAGCCCTCTTCGACGGCTTTGTCCAGGCACTACTGGCCGGGAATCGACGGGGAGACCCTGTTGAGGCAGCCGAGGAAGCCGCGGGCTACAAAAGCGGCGTAACCCTGCCCCGCCTCTCATCCAAGCCCAGGGAATCGGAATATGATTATTCACACACCTTCGCGTTGGATATTTTTCTGCAAGACGTGGAGACAAACCCGGCAACTGGTCTTGAAAAAGGCCCCCTGCTCTTTTCCCTGGCCGAATCGATAGTCTTGGCCACCAGTTCCGACTGGCGCGGCGGCGAGGAACTGTCGGAATACCATTCGGGAGGAATCACTCCCAAGGCTGGCAATGGGGTACTCCTCTACGCCCCCCGGCAGCGACGATTCTTTTTGTATTTTCACCTTCACGACATCATGGTAAAGCCAGGTTTTTTGATCCCCGCCGGCTACCCTCTGGGACATGGAGGCAACACTGGAGTAAACGCTAGAAAACCAGGCCATGGGGAACACTTGCACCTGGAAATTTACGAAGCCTCCCAA
>JAEZSM010000003.1 GCA_023421875.1 Spirochaetota bacterium
AGCCTTGACCGCGCCTCCCAGATCGTCGATTCGACGGATGTAGTCCATTACACCCTTCTCGACGGAATCGGTGAGGGTTTCCACATAGTAGGAACCGGCCAGGGGATCGGGAGTCTCTGCGACGCCGGACTCATAGGCCAGTATTTGCTGGGTCCTGAGGGCGATGCGCACCGAATCTTCAGAGGGCAAGGCCAGGGCTTCGTCCCTGGAATTGGTATGCAGGGACTGGGTGCCGCCCAATACTGCGGCGAGGGCCTGGATGGCCACGCGTACCACGTTGTTCTCCGGTTGCTGGGCTGTGAGGGTGGAGCCGCCGGTCTGGGTGTGGAAGCGGAGCATGAGGCTCTTGGGGCTCTTGGCGCCGAAGCGCTCCTTCATAATGTGGGACCAGACGCGCCGGGCGGCGCGGAACTTGGCCACTTCCTCGAAGAGGTCGTTATGGGCATTGAAGAAGAACGAGAGCCTGGGGGCAAAGTCGTCCACATCAAGGCCAGCCTTGAGCGCGGCTTCGACATAGGCGATGCCGTCCGCCAGGGTAAAGGCGACTTCCTGAATGGCCGTAGCCCCCGCCTCGCGAATGTGGTAGCCGGAGATGGAAATCGTATTCCAGTTGGGCACCTTGGCCGAACAGTAGGCGAAGATGTCGGTGATCAGGCGCATGGAAGGCGCAGGCGGATAAATATAGGTCCCCCGGGCTATATATTCCTTGAGGATGTCGTTCTGAATGGTGCCTTCCAGCTTGTCGGGGCTTATACCCTGGTTTTCCGCCACGGCGATGTACATGGCCAGGAGGACCGAGGCCGGTGCGTTGATGGTCATGCTGGTGGAAACCTTGTCCAGGGGAATGCCAGCGAAGAGGGTTTCCATGTCCTCCAGGGAATCGATGGCCACGCCCACCTTGCCCACTTCTCCGGCGGCCAGGGCATGATCCGAATCGTAGCCGATCTGGGTGGGCAGGTCGAAGGCCACCGAGAGACCGGTCTGGCCCTGGGCTAAAAGGTATTTATAGCGGGCATTGGATTCTTCGGCGCTAGCAAAGCCGGCGTACTGGCGCATGGTCCACAGCCTGCCGCGGTACATGGTGGCCTGGACTCCCCTGGTATAGGGGTATTCCCCGGGAAGTCCCACCGTTTCCAGATAGTCCTTGTCTTCTGTATCCAAGGGGCTGTACAGGCGGTTTATGGGCGCATTGCTGCCGGTGACGAAGGACTTTTTACGCTCGGGATACTTTGCCGCAGCCTTGTCGGCCTTGGCATCCCAGGCTTCCACGGCGGCTTTAAGTTTTTCGGAATCGCTCATGGGAAATCTCCTTACTTGAGGCTGCCGGCGGGCACACCGGACTGGGCCGCCAAGCCTAAGCCTACGTCCAAGGCCTTGAGGTTGAGCTCTTCGGTGCCCTTGGGGACCCTGGCGGTAACCGCCTTGCGAAGCGTCTCTCTGGTGGCCAGTCCCGCGATCCCCCCGAGCACTCCCAGGGCGACGATGTTGGCAGTTACCTTTTTGCCGACCGTGTCCGCCGCGGCTGCCAGTATGGGCAACGAGAGAGTCCGGGCCTTGATTTCCGAGTCAAGACTGACTGAACTGTCCACAATAATGAGGCCGCTCTTCATGAGGGGTCCATAGGTTTTATAGGCGTCCGCCGTAAGCGCGAGCAGATAGTCGGGATCCGTCGCCTTGGGATAGTCGATCTCGTCTTCGGAGATGACTACTTCCGCTTTGGAGGAACCGCCCCGGGCTTCGGGGCCGTAGCTCTGGGTTTGCACCGCGTTCTTGCCTTCCAGGATGGCCGCTTCGGCCAAAACAATGCCGGCGAGCAACAGGCCCTGGCCGCCTGAACCGCTCAGTCTAAATTCAGTTCGCATCCGCGGTTACCTCCCTTGTAATCGTTGTAGGTCCTCTGCACCCTGGCGGTGGTCTCCGCGTAGTTGGCGCAATACTCCGGCCGCTCGGCTTTGTGCAGCTCTCCGATGAGGAGCTTGCCCGCCAGCTTTTCGGGCGGCAGGGCAGCGGCGGCCTTGGCGTTGACTGTACGGTCCTTAATCCAGTTTAAAAGCTCCACCGGCCCGCCGATCTTGTTCTTTCGACCGAAATAGGTGGGGCACTGGGTAAGGGCTTCGACCACCGAGAACCCCTTGTTCATGAGGGCCTTTTCGATGAGATCGGTGAGGAGGGTGACGTGGAAGCTCGTCGCCCTGGCCACATAGCTGGCGCCGGAGGCTTTTGCAAGCTCGCAGACGTCGAATTCGTGCTCCACGTTGCCGTAGGGGGCCGTGGTGCCCAGCATGCCGTGGGGCGTGGTGGGAGAGTACTGTCCGGAGGTCATGCCGTAGGTGGAATTGTTCATGATTATTGTCGTGATGTCGATATTGCGCCGTGCGGCGTGGATGAAGTGATTGCCGCCGATGGCCGTGCAGTCGCCGTCACCGGTCATAACGATGACCTTGAGGCTGGGCTTGGCATGTTTGACGCCGGTGGCAAAAGCCAGTGCGCGGCCGTGGGTAGTGTGGAGGGTGTCGAAGTCCAGGTAGCCCACAGCCCGGCTCGAGCAGCCGATGCCGGAGATCATGACGATTTTGTTTTTGTCCAGACCCAGCTTGTCGATGGCCCGGATGAGAGCACCGGTGACAGTGCCGTGGCCGCAGCCTGGGCACCAGATATGTGGTAACCGCTCTTTGCGGAAATAATCGAGGAATTCTGCCATCAGAAGGCCTCCTTGAGCGCCTTGTATATTTCTTCGGGATGGAAAAGATCGCCGGTGACCTTGCCGAGCTTGATCACCTCGGCCTTGCCATGGATGGAGCGCTCCACTTCCAGGACGAGCTGGCCCATGTTCATTTCCGGAACTATGATTTTCTTCGCGCTGGCGCAGAGTCTGCGCAAAGCCTGATCGGGGAAGGGCCAAATTGTCTTAAGCCTGAGCATGCCGGCCTTTAAGCCCTCTTTTCGCGCCCTGCGTACCGCCGAGAGGGCCGCCATGGCCGAAGATCCAAAGGAGACGACTGCGACATCGCAGTCCTCCATGCTCTCAGCGTAAAAATCTTCCAGGGCCTGGGCGTTCTTTTCGATCTTACGCTCCAGCCTGTGCAAGAGCTGGTGGGCCACCGCGGCCTTGCCCGAGGGGGCGCCGGATTCGTCGTGGAAAAGGCCCGTGCAGTGCCAGCGGTAGCCCTGGCCGAAGGGAGCCATGAGGGGCACCCCGCCGTCGGGATCGGCGCCGTAGGGCTTATAGCCAGCGGGACTTGTGGGCATAGCCCGCATGGGAATCTTATAGCTGCTGGGATCGGGCAGAACTACTTTCTCTCTCATGTGGCTGATAACTTCGTCGGCCAGGACGATAACCGGAACCCTGTAGGTTTCGGCATACTGGAAGGCCTTAAAGGTGAGCTCGAAACATTCCTTGACATTCCCCGGCGCCAGGGCTATGACCTGATGGTCGCCGTGGGTGCCCCAGCGGGCCTGCATGATGTCGCCCTGGGCAGGGCTGGTGGGCATGCCGGTTGAGGGACCCATGCGCTGGACATTGACTATAACCACGGGTATCTCGCAGAGGCTGGCATAGCCGATGGATTCCTGCATAAGGGAGAATCCCGGCCCCGAGGTGGCCGTCATGGCCTTCTTGCCCGTGAGGGACGCCCCGATGCAGGCGGCTATGGAGCCTATCTCATCCTCCATCTGTATGAACTTACCACCGAACTTGGGCAGTTCTTCGGAGCACATCTCCGCTATTTCGGTGGATGGGGTTATAGGGTAGCCGGCAAAGAACTGGAGGCCGGCAGCGATGGCGCCCATGGTACAGGCTTCGTTGCCTTGCATCAATTTTGCGTTTTCAGGCATGGTGGGCCTCCGGAGGAAGACTGAGGTCGATGGAATTCACGTCCTTGACATGGATCTTATCTTCCTCAATAGGTTTGACCGCGATCGCGAAATCAGGACAGCGAAATTCGCACATCCTGCAGCCAATGCAGATTTCGGGTCTTTCGGGAAAGACCTTGCCGTTTTTCAGCACGAGAAGCTGCTTGGGGCAGAAGGCGACGCAGATGCCGCAGCCCTTGCAGTACTTCTCACGGATTACGTGGAAATAACCCTTTTTTTGTTCAGCCATATCCTGCTCTATTTTTTTAGTCCGCCGCGTCCGTGCCTACTGGCATAGACAATCCTGGTCCATCGCTCGTGCGTAACATGACGACAGAGCGAAAGGATCGAGGAACCTGGAGATGCGGCATATCTTATGATTCTAGCCGAATAAGGGCGTTCTGTCAAAAGAAAAGGAGCTTTACTAGGCCTACTTTCCGAAGCCCGAGCCAGTCTGTATACTTATTATGGTACTGTCAAGAATAATGCGCGGAGGAAGGAATCGATGAAGCGTAGCTTAAAAATACGGGATCTCACCCTGCGGGACGGCCAGCAGTCCCAATTTGCCACCAGGATGAGCCAGTCCCAGGTCGACAAGGTTCTCCCTTTTTATAGAGAAGCCCATTTCTATGCCATGGAAGTATGGGGCGGAGCCGTTCCCGACTCGGTCATGCGCTACCTGGGCGAAAGTCCCTGGGACAGGCTGGAGACTATCAAGCGGGGCGTCGGTGATTCCTCCAAGCTTACCGCCCTCTCCCGAGGACGAAATCTCTTCGGCTACAACCCCTATCCCGATTCGGTGATCGAAGGCTTCTGCAAGAACGCGGTGGCCTCGGGTATCGACATAATGCGAATCTTTGACGCCTTGAACGACATAGAAAACATGAAATCCTCCATCCGCTTTGTCAAAGAAGCAAAAGGACAGGCCGACTGCGCCGTTTGCTACACCGTGGATCCGAAATTCTCTGGTGGAGAAAGGATCAGGGCTTTCCTCTCGGGCAAGAAACTTCCTTCGGACATCTTCAACATTCGGTATTTCGTGGAAAAGGCTAAAGCCCTGGAAGCTCTCGGCGCCGACATGATCACCATAAAGGACATGGCAGGGCTCATCGATCCCCACCGATCAGCCAGCCTGATCAAAGCCCTCAAAGACGAGGTCGGCGTGCCCATCGATCTGCACACCCACTGCACGCCGGGCTATGGGGTAGCCAGCATCCTGGCCGCTATGGTCAACGGCGCGGACATCGTGGATACGGCAATTCTTTCCTTCTCCGGCGGCCCTGCGGCTCCGGGTTACGAGATTATCCGAATCTTCGCCGACAAGCTGGGGTTGGACACTGGAGTCGACAACGCAGCTGTGGCAAAAATCGACAAAGCCCTGCGGGAAATACGTGGCGAACTTGCGGCCTACGACCAGTACAAACGCATGCCCCCAATGGTGGATCTCTCCAAGGACAGCCTCAACTCCGAGCTCAACCGGCTCTTTGACGATGCCCTGGAGTACACCGTAGGCGGAAAGCTCGACAAAGCCCTGGATCTCTGCAGGAAAATCGAAGCCGCATATAATTATCCAGAACCGGATGAGATCGTGCAGAAGGCCCAGATCCCCGGCGGCATGTATACCAACATGATGACCCAGCTCAAGGAAGCCAAGCTGGAACAACACCTTGAAGAAGTGCTCAAGGCAGTGCCCCTGGTGCGCCTCGACGCTGGAGTTCCACCCCTTGTAACCCCTACGAGCCAGATTGTCGGCGTCCAGGCGGTAAACTACGTTGTTTCCAAAACCAAGGGCGAAGACGTTTATGCCAATGTATCTAAAAACTTCGCCGAACTCGTTAAGGGATCCTACGGCAAGACACCCTGGCCCGTTGACCCCGACTTCCGTCTCAAGATCTGCGGATCCAAAGAGGAAATCCCCTACGATACCTCCAACTATAAAAAGCAGCCCAATCCCGAGCTGCCCGAGGCGGGCGGCAGCCTTCTAGCTCTGGACGAGAAAGAAGCCTTGCTCCTGGAGCTCTTTCCTTCGGTGGCAGAAAAGTTCCTCAAAGGCCGGCGCATCGCCGAGTGGAAGCGCGAACATCCGGAAGATCCATCTGCAGCGCCTGCCCCGGCTCAGGATCAAGCCCCGGAAGCCGGGAAAAAACCCAAAACCTTCAGCCCCACCCTGCTTCAGAATTGCGAAATCCCGGCCTTTTCCAGCTTTGCGTCCGACCTGCCCGAGGATTATCAGGTGGACGATGGCCATGATGAGGAATATTGGTCGTATGTTGTTGAAAACGCCCAATAGTATTTGACGGGAATACAGATAGCTTTCTTAGAAGCTTCGGTTTTCTATCCGGCGCGGATCTAGCTGATCCGCGCTTTTTTTAACCATCCCTCTCGCAGGAATGCTATAATGAATGCATCAAACGATGGGGAGGTCTTCCAGCCATGGCTTCAACAATGAAAAAATATTCCCTTTTTATCACGCTTGCCTTGATCCTCTCGCTTTTAGGATCCTGTTCCTCGGGGCCAAAAACCGTTCCGGATGCAGCGCAGCAGTCCAAAGCCCAGCAGCTTGTCCAGGCTCCCCTTACCGCTACTGAGCCGGAAATGATACTTGAGGAAGAAGCCTCCTCAGATGAAGAACTGGATACCGCCGAACTTGCCGACCTCGATGAAGAAGACCCAGAGTATGCAAAAACCTTAGTAATCCTGGCCTGGGAAAAGGATGCCACCGAATGGCGGGATAAAATTGGGCAAAGGTTTTCGCACACCCTCCCGCCTGGGGGCATTGAATCGCAGATATGGGGGGTGGATATCTATACCGACGATTCCAGCATTGGCAGCGCAGCAGTCCACGCCGGTCTTATAAGTTTCGAGCAGGGTGGCACCGTGACCATCGAGATGAGTCCCGGCCGGGATTTTTATGAAGGCTCTGCTAGAAACGGTGTCCAATCTAAAGCATGGACAGAAGAAGACTGGCCAGCTTCGTTTGTATTTTTCCAGTAAGGCTTTAATCAGTCCGAATATGCCCTATGCGCCGCGGCTGTCGTAGCTTCGGACGATGGCCGCGATACGCTGGGCGGCAAGTTTCCCTTCCTTGAACTCTAAAAGCATCCAGTCGTGGACCATGTTTTCGTATTCATAAAACGAGAGCTCTGCTTTGGCAGCAAGACAGAAGCCCCTAAAACGTCTCGAATCGGCTATGAGAATGTCTTTTGTCCCGATAAAAAGATGCATGGGCGGTAGCTCGGTCAGTCTTCCGTAGAGGGGGCTTATCCAGGGTTTTCGCGGATTCGCGCCTGCCGCCCACGCCTGCCCAGCGGCTTTCAGCGCCTGAACGTTGAGGAATGGGTCTTCGGGGTCGATCGACTCGATATGGGGATTGCTCATGCTGACATCGAGCCAGGGGCAGAGGAGGAGGACAGCGGCGCTGGGTTTAAGGCCCTCGTCTCTTGCCGCCATAGCGAGGCCGAGGCTCAGGCCTCCGCCCGCCGAGTCTCCCATGAGAATAAAGGTTTCGGAAGCGAGCTTCCGGCTCAGCTTTTTATAGTATGGCAACAGCAGCCTATACGCGTCTGCGTAGCTGTGCTCGGGCGCCAAAGGATAGTCCGGCGCCAAAACTCTGCAGCCGGAGGATTCGACGAGGTTCGCTAAAAAGCGCCAATGGGGTCTCGTGGCATTATAGAGGTATGAGCCTCCGTGCAAAAAAAGGACTGTGACGCGGGGCACCGTATCTCTGGGTTCAAGACAATGGACCTTCATCGACATGAAGCTTTCGCTTCGAATTTCCACCCTGAGCTTGAGATATTCGGGAGGCGTCGGACTTATAATCGCTTTCGCGTAGTCCCGCTTTTTGAACTCCAGCGCAGGGGGTACCGAACTCTCTTTAATCCTGGCAGCCCAGAGAATTTTTTCGAAGATGAGGCTCTGTACTGAAGGGGGTTCGGCATAGCGGAACAATTTCATGCGTACAGAGTACAGGTTTTACGCCTTCCTGGCCAGGAGGGGCTGAGTAAAGAGTGGTGCAGCATTAAAAAATCGGCCTATGTGTAAAAGTCAAATACCACCACCAGAGGTGGTGGCTTGAAGAGTAACGGCCTCTAAAAGAGGCCATAGTCTCTCGCGTTATTTTCTTCTTCCTTTTCGTTATCTTCCTGGTATTTTACATACCTTCGGATCTTTTCCTCATCCATCCCTATCGTCGTTACACAATACCCTCTACTCCAGAAATGGTTGCCCCAATATGGCTTCTTCTTCAATCCAGGTATCCCCTTGAATAACGCTATCGCTGTTTTCCCTTTCAGTATTCCCATTGCATCGGATATGGATATCCTCGGTGGTATTGTTGCCACCATATGCACATGATCTTTCATCACGCTTAGTTCAAGTACTTCGATTCCTTTCCATTCGCATATCGCCCGTATCTTATGCTCTACTGCTTTCGCAACATCACCTTCCAGAATTCTATACCTGTATTTGGGTGTCCATACGATGTGGTAGCTGCATTGGTATACCACATGCGCAAGTCTTTTCCATTTCGCCATGCTTCATTTTAGCCTTATGTCATCTTCAGGCATAGCCAGTCAGTACATTACCACCGCCATAGGCGGTGGATTTCTAAGTCGCATTAAAAAGACCGCCCTGTTTTTGGGCGGTCTTTCGTGCTGCGGCGAAGAAGACTTGAACTTCCATGCCTCTCGGCACTAGCACCTCAAGCTAGCGTGTCTACCAATTCCACCATCGCCGCACTGATAGGCGGATTTATAACCCTAAGCGCCGGGCCTTGTCAAGGCACCGCTAAATCCAGACCGGGTTTTCCGCGAATGGGAAGGATTTTATCAGCTTTTCCCGAGCAGGGATTGGGCCTTCTTGAGCGCATCATCCAGATCGGAACAGACGTTCTCGGGGCCTAATTCTGCGGCAAGCCCGTACTTGGCGATCGCTTGGGCCGGCTGCGCCTTGACACCGCTGAGGATTAAGGCGGTTCCGTTGCGTCTGCAGCGCTTGGCGAAGGTCCTGAGGGCGTTGAGACCTGTGGCGTCTATGGCAGGGACGTGGCGCATCCTGAGAATGAAGACCTTGGGGGATTTTTCCAAGCCTCCTAGTACGTCTTGTAGCATGTCCGCCACGCCAAAGAAGAAAGGTCCGTTGATTTCATAGACCTCGCAGTGTTCGGGAATTCTGTGGGATGTCGTGGTATCCAGGTCCGCCCGGTCTGCCGGCGAGGGGGCACCTGCCCTGCCGAAGTATTCCTCAACCAGCCTCTTGCCGGCTCCCTGAGGGATTAGGGCGCTCGTGTCCCTGGCGCGCTTGACGAAGAGAAGGATGGCTAGAAGGACGCCCACCTGGACAGCTGCGGTGAGATCGACGACGACGGTGAGAACAAAGGTCGTTACCATTACGGCCAGATCGCTCTTGGGCGCCTTGCGCATTGAAAAGAAGCGGGGGAGTTCGCTCATGTCCACGGCCACTACAACGAGGACTCCAGCCAAGGTAGCCAGAGGAATGGCTTGTACGAGAGGCCCGAGAAGGAGGGTGAAGAGAAGAAGAACCAGGGAGTGTATAAGCGCGGAGACAGGGCTGGCGGCCCCTGACTTGACGTTCGTGGCGGTTCTTGCAATGGCGCCCGTGGCCGGAATCCCTCCGAAGAGGGAGCTGGCCAGGTTGCCCAGGCCCTGGGCGTTGAGCTCTGCCGAGGAAGAATGCCTGGTGCCAGTCATACCGTCGGCCACCACGGCGGACAGAAGTGATTCGATGGCAGCCAGGAGGGCTATAGTGAGGGCGCTGGGAAAGACTTGCCTGAGCTGGCCGAAACTGAAAGCGGGAAACTGAGGCACAGGGAATCCCTTGGGCAGGGCTCCGAACTTGGAGCCCACTGTCTCGAGGGGAAAGTTCAGAAAAAATGAAGCCAGGGTCACCACCGCTACTGCGCTGACCGCCGCTGGAAGTTTAGGCCAAAATTTTCGCACAAGGACGATGACGCCGATCGTCGAGAGTCCTGCTCCCAGGGCGAAAGGATTGCTGGTGGAGGCATATTCGAAATACTGGGCTATCTTGTCGAAAAACTCCGGGGCTGGCTTGGGGATACTCATGCCGAAGAGGTCCTTGAGCTGACCTACGAATATGGTTGCACCGATGCCTGTGGTAAAGCCTATCGTTACGGGATAGGGAATGAATTTGATGACGCTTCCTAGACCCGAAACGGCCATGAAGATCAGCAAAAGTCCTGCGACGAGGGTAGCGAGCTGGAGTCCCGCCATGCCGTGGACCGCGATGATGGCGGCAATGATCACTACAAATGCGCCGGTGGGTCCCGAGACTTGGTGAAAGCTGCCACCGAAAAGTGCGATGACAAAGCCGGCGATTATGGCTGTGTAAAGTCCCTGGGCTGGGCTAGCCCCGGCGCCTATGGCAAAGGCCATGGCCAGAGGCAGGGCTACGACGCCCACCGTAATGCCGGCGGTGAGATCCTTGCGGAAGTCTTTTTTCCCATAACCGGCGGAAATAACCTTGAAGAGGGCCGGGGTAAGCTGGGCAGTCAGAGATCTAAACGCCGATACCTGAGGCTTTATGTTATGTTGTGCCTTGTCCATGGCGGGGAGTATACGGTAGAGCGTGTTTGCGCTTCAATCTGTGCGAAGATTGAAGCGCTCGATGCCTATGCAGGCCTTAGATGAGGGATCGATATGGAAAAGCGCACCTGACATGAAGGCTTCTCCCTCTGCGGTCTCCATCTTGAAAGGTATTTGGGTCAGGGAGCGCCGTATGCAGATATCGGTTTTTACCCCGATTATCGAGTCTATCGGACCCGTCATGCCCAGGTCGGTGATGTAGCCGGTTCCCAAAGGAAGGATACGCTCATCCGCGGTGGGTACATGGGTATGAGTGCCGGCAACCACGCTCGCCCTGCCGTCCAGGTGCCATGCGAGGGCTTCCTTCTCTTCCGGCGATTCGGCATGAAAATCGATGACAATAAAGGCTTCGGGATGCTGGCGCTTCGCCTTGGCGACTAACTCATCCGCTGCCCTGAAGGGGCAGTCTATGGTGTAGAGCCCTTCCCTCCCCTGGAGGTTGATCACCACCCACTCGAAGGCGCGGCCTTTGAGGTGGAGAATACCCTTTCCGGGGAGGCCGGGAGGATAGTTGGCGGGCCGTAAAAGCGCTTTTTCCGCCTCAAGGAGCTCCGCCGCCTCCTTCCGTTCCCAGACATGGTTGCCTGTGGTTATGGCCATTACCCCGGACGAAAGAATGATGTCCAGTTCTTCCCTGCCTATGCCGAAGCCCTTCTGGGCATTCTCGCCGTTGGCCACGACCAGATCGGCGGAATGCTTTTTTGCGAAGGAAGGCAGAAGGGCAAAGAGGGCGCGCAGGCCCGGAGGGCCGACGATATCGCCCACCATTACCAGAGTAGCAGTATGTTCATTCACAACCTTAGTCGCTCCAGATTCTAGCGTGCGTACTCGACGATTCTGGTCTCTCTGATGATGGTGACCTTGATGCGGCCTGGGTAGCGAAGATCGGTTTCAATCTTCTTGGCGATGCTCTTGCACAGCTCCCTGGCCTGATCGTCGGACACGTTCTCGTAATTTACTAGTATGCGCAGCTCGCGACCCGCCTGGATGGCAAAGGCCTTATCGACCCCGGAGAAGCTTTCCGCGATGGACTCAAGATTCCCAAGCCGCTTGATATAGTTGTCCAATGTTTCGCGGCGGGCGCCAGGCCTGGCCGCCGAGATCGCGTCGGCAATCTGCACCAGCACGGACTCGGGGCAGGAAGGCTCCACGTCGTTGTGGTGGGAACCGATGGCGTTGACCACCCGGGGGTCCTCGCCCATCTTGCGCACGAAATCCATGCCGCTTTCGGCGTGGTTCTGGTCGCCGTCGGTTTCCATGCCCTTGCCGATGTCGTGCAAGAGGGCGCCGCGCTTGGCGATTTCCCGGTTGAGTCCGATCTCGGCGGCCAGCAGTCCTGCAATGACCGCGACTTCCTTGGAGTGGAAGAGGACGTTCTGCCCATAGCTCGTGCGGAAGTAGAGTCTCCCGAGGGCGCGGATAAGCTCTGGAGCCATATTGTGGAGGCCCAGGTCAAAGACGACTTTTTCGCCTTCGTCGTAGATCTTCTGGGAAATCTCCCTGGTTACCTTCTGGACCATTTCCTCGATTCTGGCCGGGTGGATCCTGCCGTCGGTGATGAGGCGTTCCAGGGAAACCCTTGCAATCTCCCTGCGGACAGGGTCGAAACAGGAGATGACCACAGCCTCGGGGGTATCGTCGATGATGACGTCCACACCGGTGAGTGTTTCGAGGGTACGGATATTCCGCCCCTCCCTGCCGATGATGCGCCCCTTCATCTCGTCCGAAGGCAGGCTGACCGAAGTAACCGTCGTCTCCGCGGTTACGTCGGTGGCAATACGCTGCATGGTAGTGACAAGAATGTCCCGCGTGCGCTTTTCGGCGGCCAGCTGGGCTTCCTGGTCGATCTTGTTGATCAATACCTGGGCGTCGTGCTTGGCTTCGTTCTCCATTGTCTGGATTATGAGCCGCTTAGCTTCGTCCGCGCTCAGGCCGGAAATACGTTCCAGCTCCTGGCGGTACTGCTCTTCCTGGCCCAACAGGTCGGTCTCCCTGTCCTGCAGGCTTTTTTCTTTTGCCTTTAAGGCGCCTTCCAGCCGTTCCAAAGCCTCGATCTTGTTGTCGAGGTTCTCTTCCTTCTGCATGACCCGGCGTTCGAGCTTCTGAGCTTCGATTCGCCGTTCGCGTATTTCCCGTTCCTGCTGGTTGCGTTCCCGAATGAGCTGATCTTTCGCCTCTACAAGGATCGCCTTCTTTTCGGCCTCGGCCTCTTTTTTAGCGTCCTGTCGTATACGTTCTGCTTCATTTTCTGCAGCAGTGAGTTGAAATCTGGCATAGAGCCAGCGGATCGTCCATCCAAGAATCAAGCCGGCTACGGGAAGGGCAATCATCCAAACTCTGGGTGCCATATGTCCCTCCGATGTATATTCGCCGTCGCTTCGATTATACGGATGGGGAATTCTTTGTCAAGGCGAATTAAATTACTATAAAATAACGTAAAAGCAGTTGACGACCCTCCGGCAATACCCATATACTCGCAAATGAGGCCGTGTATGCGGCTTCCTGTACTTTCGGAGAGTTCAGGAATACTGCCCCCGTTTTTAAGGTAGAAACTGGCTTTTCATGCATCGTCATTCCTTTGTGTACGGTTTTGGGGGTTCGGCGGTCGAAATCTCCAGAGCCCCCGCCCCACTCGCTTCTTCCTTCGGAAAGACCCCAGCATCGCTTACCAAGCCTCATACTCCTGCCCTAAAGACGGTAATGCTGTACGCTTAAGCTTCTCTGAGAGCAACGTACGTCCGCCCTAGGCGGACGGATCCGTGCTGTCGTCCTGCGATGACGGCCCAATCGAGGTTTTTCCGAATGTCCAAGAAGGTTTATGTCGGCAACATGAATTACAGCACCGCCGAGAATCAGCTTCGTGACCTGTTCGCCCAGTACGGCGAGGTCTCGTCTGTCAACATCATCATCGATCGCTACACCGGCAAGGCGAAGGGATTCGGCTTTGTCGAGATGGCGAACGACGATGAGGCCCAGAAGGCGATCGATGCCCTCAACGGCTTCGAATTCATGGGAAGGCAGCTCCGCGTCAACGAGGCTGAAGACAAGCCCCGCCGTGACGGTGGATCCTTCCATCCCCGCCGCTACTAATCGTTAGCAATAGCGTAGTGAGACCAAGGCCTTGCGGGGCTTAGGGCGCAAGCCTGATCCCCATGAGACCTGAAGAGCCCCCCGCAGACCGCCCGGGGGGCTCTTTTTTTATACCCCGCGACCTGGATTGTCAGCCTTTGAGCCCGTTTTTTTTGAGCAGGGCCGCCATAGCAGAAAATCGCGGCGGCAAGGGTGCCTGGAAAACTGAGGCCTTTTCTCGGCCCGGCAGAAGTATTTTAAGTCTTCTGGCGTGAAGCATGAGGGTCGCATCGGAAAAACTTGAGTCTTTTTTTCCGTACAGCGGATCTCCCAGAATGGGACAGCCTATGCCTGCCATGTGAACCCTCAGTTGGTGAGTCCTTCCCGTTCGGGGATATAAGGCCAGGAGAGAATACTCGCAGCCATTATTTATGATCCATCGGGAAAGCACCTTATAATCTGTTATTGCCCTTTTTCCTCCCGCATTCGTGGCGGCGAATTTTTTCCTGTTCCGTCTATCCCGGGCAAGAAAATTTTCTATACGCCCCGATTCCTCTCCGGGAGAGCCCCGTACAAAAGCGAGGTATTCCTTCCGGGTCAAGCGGTTCTTGAATTGCGCAGCCAGAAACTCATGAACCTCGGCGTTTCTGGCTACTATGATCACCCCAGAGGTGTCCTTGTCCAACCTATGGACAATCCCACCCCGAGGGGCGGCTTGCCCGCCCTTTCGGTCGGCGTCGAGCCATAGCGAGGCGTTCGCCAGGGTTCCCCTCCAGTTGCCAGCAGCAGGGTGTGTCACCATCCCCTGGGCTTTATCGAATACAAAGACATTTTCATCTTCGTAGAGTATGGATACTTCCAGGTTTTCGGCCACTAAATCCTTGGGTCCTTCATCGATCCAGTTGAGCTCGACCTGGTCTCCAGGCAGAAGTTTTCGCGAGAATTTCGCGGCTTTACCGTTTACCAGGAGGCTGGCGTTACGGACCTTGAGCTGGGACCTCGCCAGTACCCCCGCGACCTCGGCGATATATTTATCAGCACGCAAGCCCTCACTGGTCTCCACGCTCCCCTTCCATGTCCTGTTGCGTGACTCATCGGCGCCAGGGACCTCAGTCGCGAGTCCCGCACCCGACCTTTTCATGCCGGGAGAGGAAGCTTGTGAAGCTTTTCGTTTTTTGCCTTTAAACACTATTCCGTTCTCCCCATCTTTTATCCTATAGTTACGCCATGAGCACAGGACAGAAGCTCCTCGATTCCATAACCGGCTGGTTTAACGACGTTGTCTCCGCTGATTCGGTGAAGACGGCGATCGCGGTGTTTCTCACGCTAGTGATCGGCGTCGCGCTGGTACGCATAGTATTCATCATGACCAGGAGATTTTCAAGAAAGGTGCTGCCCAAGCGGAGCGCCTCGACCCTGGACAGGCTGATAAAGTACGGAGGCTACACCCTCGTCGTACTCATGGCGACCAAAAAGGCCGGTTTTGACGTTTCGGCCCTCCTGGGCGCGGCGGGGATCGCGGGAATCGCCATAGGCTTCGCCGCCCAGACTTCGGTGGCAAATATAATCTCCGGACTGTTCCTCTTTTCCGAAAAGCTCTTCTCCGAAGGAGACATTCTGCAGGTGGACAGCATCACTGGGGTGGTCAAGACCGTCGATCTCATGTGCATACGTCTTCAGACCTTCGACGGCCGCCTGGTGCGGGTTCCCAACGAAACCCTTATCAAGACCAATATCATTAATATCAGCTATTTTCCCCAGCGCAGATTCGACCTCTGGCTCAGCCTTCCCAACGATTCGGACCTGAAGCTCGCGATGAGCTGTATTCAAAAAGTGGTCGATGCGGAAGTCCTGGCTCTTAAAGACCCTGCCCCCGTTCTGGTCCTGGATGCGATTACTCCCGACGGAACGAATCTCCTGGTGGGGGTGTGGTTTCTGCAGGAAAATCTCGGGGCGATAAAAAATAGTCTGATACCGGCTGTCTTGTCCGCGTTGGCAGAAAAAGGAATCAAGCCTCAGGCGAGGCGGTTTGAAATTCAGGAACCTGCAAAATCCGCTGGCTTGCTCTCTGCCCAGTCTTCCGATTCCGCCGGAACTTCGGAGAGTCCCAAGGATTTCTGATCGAGCAGAGTATTGTCGACTGTTGAAAAATCCTTTTTTCCGCGACTATGACCGTGGATTCGAGCCTCATACTCGACGTTCCATAAAAACAGGCCCTCAGGAGGAGCAGTGGGACCGGCTTTTTTTCTGTCCCTTCCTTCCAGAATGCCGCGCATGAGTCTGGATGCCTCAACCTCATTGTCGGTTTTAGCTTCGAAAAAAAGCATCGTACCCACCAGGGAGCGCACCATGCGCCACAGAAAGGCGTTCGCTGCCACCTGATAGACCAGCTTCTCTCCTTCGAACCAGAAACAGGATTCCTGGATGAACCTTGAGCGGCTCAGACTCGAATCGCCCGCCGAGGCAAAGGCTGAAAAATCATGCTCCCCGAGAAGCTCCGCCGCCATTGCATTGAGCCTTGGAAGGGAAGGCCTGCGAGAAATACCCCAGGCATAGCGGTTGCTGAAAGGATTCTGGCGGGATCCGCAGAGCATGAAATACCGATAACGCCGAAGCGATGCGTCGAATCGGGCATGGAAATCATCGGGCGCAGGACTCGAGCTCATTATCCTTATGTCCCTGGGAAGAATGCTGTTGAGGGCAGGCTTGAAGCGCCCGACCGGCATGGTGAGGATGTCGGTGAAAAACCCGGCCACTTGACCTAAGGAGTGAACACCGGCATCGGTGCGACCGGCTCCGGTAAGCCTGACCGAATGTCCATGAATCCGTTCAAGGGCTTTTTCCAGCTCTTCCTGCACGGAACGAGCATTTTTCTGCCGCTGCCAGCCTCCGAAATCGGTCCCGTCGTAGGCCAGCACCAGTTGGACAGCCTTTAGGCTCATAAGGGCTTTTGGTCCTCAATGAACACGATCGCGACGGCGTTATCCCCTTCATGGGTGAGCGAACAGTGGATAATACCGCCGCCAAGCTCCGAAAAACGCTGTCGTGCCGTGCCTTCCAGGATGATTACCGGCCTTCCGTCTCTTTGGTTTTCTACGTAGATATCCTTGAGCTTCATGTTCCGCAAACCAGTGCCGCAGGCCTTGCCAAAGGCTTCCTTGGCCGCGAAGCGGGCAGCCAGCGACAAATCCCTGCTAGCCCCCCGGGAGAAGGCAGCCTCGATCTCGTGAGGGTGGAAGAAGCGCTCAATGAGGCCAGGCACCGCGGACCAGTGCCGGATTCTGTTCACATGGACAATATCGATACCAATTCCACGGATCATTGTTATTCCTTATTCCAATCGGCCAGTCGAAAATAACCCGGGCCAGTCGTTATTCCACATCACTGTCTGGGCGTCTTCCCGCATCATCAAAGCCCCGCCGCAGGTTCGGCGGGTTGCGAGGAAGCCTGGAGCCGGATTGTCAGTGTTTGCGGCTCGTAGGTCTCCACCACCGCTTCATCGGGTACAGCGACGAGCACTTCCACCGTATAACTGCCCGCTTTCGTCAAGCCGCTCAAATCCACGGAAAGCGCTTCGCTGGTATTGAAATCTTTGAGGAGTTCTTCGGCGATGTGCATCCGCAGATTGCCGGTGGGGAGAATCTCCGCCGGCGCCAGGCCTGGAGCGAGACCTCGTATAAAGATAGGAAGATTGACAAAGTTCTTGACATCCCTTGATTTATTCACCTTGGCGGAAAAAACGACCACATCCCTTCCCTCAAAGGCTAAAAGCGAGTCTTTTTTCAACAGTCGCACGGTGGCGGTAAAATCCGCCTTTTTGCCGCTCAGCTCTATAGTGTCGGTGGAAATCTCGGTAGTTCTGGCGATCAAGCCCGCCGGTCCAGAAATGGTAATCTCCGGCGGCACGATATCAAAGTTGGCCAGCTCGAAGCCCGACTCTAAAAACCCCTTGAACGATGGAGTCACGGGCACGCTCTTGGCCACCCTTTTTTCCAAACCGATGGCGATATCGGTGGGCTCGGGATGGATCTCAAGCGGATCCGCAATGAGAGCGTTGCCCCGTTTCTGCAGCCTGATGGGAGCCCGGTACACTCCTTCGTTCTTGTATTCCGAGAGATCCAAGGAAGCGGAGATCTCGTCTTCCCGGATGCTGTAGATTAGATCTCGCTCGCCCCTGAGAATCACCTTGACCATGGAGGGGTATTGACTGGAGGGGGCTAGTTCCTCGTTGAGGGATACGGTGAGAGGGATATTGATCGTCCGCTGCTCCAGTCTGGTGAGATTGAAAAAGAGCGTGAGCAGAAGAGCTATCGATAGGGAGAGAACCTTGGCCGGCCAGTCGGAGAAAAGGACTTTGACGATTCGCTTAAGCTTCATAATGCCTGCCCTCTTCCGATTCCTGGGCCTCGGCAGCCTCGTCGGACAATCCCTCCAGTAACCTTGCCAGCCTGGAACGCAGCTGGTCGCCGTCGAGACCGTAATAGAGCTTGGAATCATAGGCCAGCGAAAGGGCTCCCGTCTCTTCTGATACCACCAGCACCACTGCGTCGGATTCCTCGGTTATGCCCAGGGCTGCCCTGTGTCGGCTCCCGAAGCTCTTCTTGATATCCTGCTGATCCGAGAGCGGAAGGAAACAAGCGGCGGCGGCAATCTTGCCTTCTTGTATGACCGCAGCACCGTCGTGCAGGGGATTGTCGTGGGCAAATATGGTTACCAAAAGGCTGGGCGAGAGAATGGCATCCAGCCGTATTCCTTTGTCGACAATTTCCTTAAGGCCCACGTTGCGGCTGAAGACGATCAAGGCGCCCCGCTTCATGTGGGAAAGAATTTCGCAGGCGGTGACCGAGGCTTCAATTTGGCTGGCCTTGGGCTGTCGGTTATTACGGAACAGTCTGCCT
>JAEZSM010000035.1 GCA_023421875.1 Spirochaetota bacterium
GTGCGCTCGAGCTCGGCTTTCAGCAAGGCTGCCCGCTGCGCGAGGGCCGATTTGAGTCCAGCTTCCCGGGCTTCCTGGTCTTCTGCACCGTAGCCGGCGGGAAACCAGCCCATGCGAGGACCGAAGCCGCCCATGCCACGACCCATTCCAGCGCCCATGCCGAAGCCACCGCCTCTGCGCAGCCCGCGGCCGTACGCCTGTGCCCCACAGCAGGGTCCTAAGCCTCTGCCGGTTCCGGGACCCGCTCCGTATGGTCCTGTTCCATTATAATTCGGCATACCATGCCTCCTTGTTGTACTTCGATGAACAGCGCCGACGGCGCCGGTAAGTAAATAGCAAATGCCAATTACTTTCTTTCATCAATATAGGCATAAGCTTGAAATCTGTCAAGCGGGAAGTGAAACGGACGCATTTTAATTTGAGATATTTGCGACTATTACAAACACAAAGAAAATAATCATTGACAGCTGGTATTCAATCATTGATCATTGATATATGAAAATCACCAGTCTGATGGATGATTATTGTCCCCGTTCAGGATTGTGCGGCGAACACGGCCTCTCCTTCTATTTGGAGGCGGGCGGTTCCAGGATCCTCTTTGACACAGCTCAAACGGCACGATTTCTTGAAAATGCCCTGCGGCTGGGTATCGACCTTGCATTGATCGACATGGTCGTGCTGAGCCATGGGCATTACGATCATGGAGGCGGTTTTCCATATTTGCTTAAAAAGCTGGGCGACAAGCCAGTGCTGTTCTTCGCGGGGCCAGGGTTCGACGCCGCGAAGGAAGCGGTTTCAGGGGATGCGCGCAGGAGGATTGGAGTAGGCGAATCGCTGCCCTCTTCGGTAAAACAGGCGGTAGTACTAGTCGATTCTCCCAAAGAGATAGCCAGTGGTGTTTTCTTGCTTCCCCGGGCCGATATCAGCGACGGAAAAGAGCCTAACTCTGGCTTCAGACTGCGCTCTGGAAGCGGAGATACTATTGATACTTTTGAAGACGAAGTATCGCTGGTCGTGGTAGAGCAAGACGGCATGAGCATCATAACCGGCTGCGCCCACCGAGGTATAGGCAATATTGTACAGTCTGCCCGAAAAGCTTTTCCCGGGAACAGGATCAAGGCGCTTGTCGGCGGGTTTCATCTTGTCAACGAGAGCGCCGAGGCATTGGATGTCGTCAGCTTAAAAATTCGTGATTTCGAGCCCCAGAGCATATATTGCTGCCACTGCACGGGTTTACGTGGGTACGCGGCTTTGGCGAAGGCGATGCCTGGCATTGTCACATGGCTTGACTGTGGTAGTAGGGTAGAGCTCTAATGCGATAAAACTATGCCGGGGACCGGTCTCGAACCGGCACGCCGCTCGCGCAGCAAGGGATTTTAAGTCCCTGGTGTCTACCAATTCCACCACCCCGGCGACACTGTGGCTATGATACCTGCGGCTCTCTGCCGAGGTCAAGGAAACCTATGCATCTTTATGGCAACTTTTTCAAAACTCCTCAGGGTTTTTAAAAGCCCCAAACTAAAAAAGTCTATTGTCCCTGAAGGCTGAAGAATTGCTGCAGAAACACGGCTACCCCGTCTTCATCCACCGAAGGAGCTATCGCCGCCGCCTTGGCCTTGAGTGCTTCCGAAGCGTTGCCCATGGCGACTCCCATGCCGCATTCCAGGAGCATTTCTTCATCGTTCTCGGCATCGCCGAAGGCGATTACCTGGTCAAGGCTACCGCCTAAGTGCTCGATGCAGCGTTTTAAGCCTGTAGCCTTGCTTACCCCTGCTATGACGATCTCCAGCATGAAGGGCGCCGAGTATACAATCTGTATCGATGGGCCGAAACGTTCGAGGAGCTTCATCCTGATGGGTTCCAGCTTTTCATGATCGTCCATGAACATGAACTTTGTGAATTCCAGGGTGCCGTAGCTGTCGAAATCGAGGCTAAGCCCTTCCTTGCCCGCCCTTTTTACATAGTAGTCCGTATAGGCGTTCCGGCGCTCGTAGCACCACGAGTCGCCCAGGTAGGCGTGGTAGTGGGAGTCGAATCCACGGGCCAGGAGATACATTTCCCGGGAAAGCTCCTTGTCCATATGAAAATGGGCGATGCTCTTGCCCGAGCCTTGGTAGATATCGGCACCGTTGGAGCAGACAAAACCGTCGACGCTATCCAGGGCCATCACCTGAGCTCTTGCGGAGGAAAGGACCCTGCCGGTGGAGATAATCAGTTTCTTGCCGATATTTCTACAGGCCTTGAGGGTGTCCCGTACGCGGGAAGAAAGCACGTAGTCGGCGTTCAGTATGGTGCCGTCCAGGTCCAAGGCGATATAGCCGTAGTCTTTTTTATTCATCGAGATTCCTTTTTCGTTGTGGGGGCATAGTACTCTGAAAGGCCAGAGCATGTCATTGCCGGGACTCTGCTTTACATGAAACCCGGCCTCGTTCACAATGCCCTAGATATGGCCGACAGCTTTATTCTCACCGGTGCCCGGATACTTCTTCCCGAAAGAGTTCTCGATGAGGGAAGCCTCGCCGTGGAAGCTGGAATCATACGGTGGATCAGAGAAGGCGGGGTTTCTCCGAGACAATTCGGCGGAGCGTGGAGCGCGACGCTTCCTATAGTCGACTGTGGCGGGGCTTGGATTAGTCCCGGCCTTACGGAATTGCATATACACGGTGCCTTTGGCTACGGCTTTGAGACCGCCGTGGACGGGGCTGGGCTGCGGGATCTTGCTGCAAAGCTGCAATCCAAGGGTGTATTTCGATTTTTGCCCACGATTTTATGGGATGAAGCCGCGGTAAAAAACCTTGTGGCGGCCATCGATGACTCGGGGCTCTATGGTTCGACTATTCCGGGGATCTATCTGGAAGGTCCCTTCATCAATCCAAAGCGAAAAGGCGGAATAGGCCTGGAGCAGATATGTCGGCCTGAGGCTTCGGTCCTCGAAACGTTGCTCGATGCCTGCGCGGGTAAACTCAGGATCATGACCCTGGCTCCCGAGATGCCGGGAATCGAGGCACTGTATCCGCTTTTGCGAAAGGCGAATGTAATGATCGCCCTTGGTCATTCCGATGCTAAATTATCGACAAAGCTTCCAGAGCGACCTTTTTCGATAACGCATCTATTCAACGCCATGAGCCCTTTTGATCACAAAGAGGGCGGACTGGCAAACCTTGCCTTGGACGGCGCCGCAGACTGGGTAGAGCTCAATGCGGATGGGGTACACGTGAGCCCCCATGCAATGCGGAGCGTTTTGCGCTGTATAGATCCGGCCTCGCTTATATTGACCAGCGATGCGGTGGCTCCCGCAGGGTTGGGCTACGGGGAGTACCGCTATTTCGCCAAGGCTGTGCGCTCCGGCGCTTCGGGAGTCAGGTATGCACAGGACGACACGCTCATTGGGTCGAACCTGCTGGGCATGGATATCGTGCGTTCTTTTGCGGCTGTAACCGGTTGCGACCTGTCGCAGGCCGTTTCTTTTATGAGTGCCAATCCGGAAGCCCTGCTGGGCAGCACAGGCGCTGCGCCAGGCGGCCGGCTTGAACCAGGGGCAAGGGCTGATCTATGTATATGGAACAAGGACTTTAGTGGATGTACGAGGATCGACGGACGCATTCCCCGGGACCTGGACTCCGGTGTCGCGATTTTGTCGCTCGAAAGGGTATAGAAGGATGATACAGCGAAAGGCTACGGCCTATATACATCAGGAAAATCTCATTAACAATCTTCGGATGCTCAGAACGATTGCGGGCGACTCAAAAATCTGCGCTGTCATCAAGGCCGACGCCTATGGGCACGGTGCTGTCATGACATCGCGCATTCTGGCTGAGGCCGGGGTGGATTTTCTCGCCGTCGCGTATCTCGAAGAGGCCTTGGAGCTTCGGGAAGCCGGAATACTGACACCCCTGCTCGTGCTCGGTACGACAGATCCGGGCAATGCGGACATAATTGTCTCCAATCGCATAAGCCAAACAGTATTCACCAGGGAACTGGCGGCGGCTTTATCCGAATCGGCGCTCCGCTTGGGCAAACCTGCCCTCGTTCATATAAAGATAGACACCGGCATGCATCGTCAGGGTATAGACCCTGGGCAGGCGGGCTCCTTCGCCCGTTTTGTGTCCCGGCTCGATGGAGTAACGATCGAAGGCTGCTATTCCCATTTTACCGAAGCGGACAATCCCGAATCGGATTTTTCGGCCCGGCAGATCGAGATATTCAATAGGGCGTTGGATGCGATCCGGGCTGAAGGTGTCCAGCCGGGTATTAGGCATATGGCTAACAGCGCTGCCCTGCTGCAGATTCCCGAATCACGGATGGACATGGTGAGACCGGGGGTGTTGCTCTACGGTCTTTCGCCCGAAGGCGATCACCGGTTGCCCGAGGGCTTTGAGCCAGTTATGGAATTCCGCACCGCCGTGACCAGCCTCCGGGATATCGGCGAAGGAGAGGGGGTGAGCTACGGAAGGATATTCGTAGCTTCCAGACCTACCCGCATAGCGCTGCTCCAGGTGGGCTATGCCGACGGATATTCGCGCCATCTCTCCAACAGGGCGGCGGTGGTGATACGGGGCAAGCGGGCGCCGGTGGCCGGTAGGGTTTGCATGGACCAGATCATGGTGGACGTGACCGATATACCTGAAGTGGAGGTCGGCGATGAAGTCACCCTGTTCGGCTTGCCCAAACTTCCCGCCGGCGAGCTGGCCCAGATTATGGGAACCATCGATTACGAGGTCAGTTGCGGAATATCCAAGCGGGTGCCGCGGGTGCTTATCGAGAGGGGCTGATGAATATCCAGTTCAGAAAATACCAGGCCTTGGGCAACGACTATATCGTGATCGATCCCAGGGAGTTCCCGTTTATTCCTGAGGGGGAAGCAATAAGGGCGGTCTGTGACCGCAACTTCGGCGCGGGATCGGACGGCATTTTATTCGGGCCATTGAGCCGTGTCGATGATCTGGAAGGATTGCCTGCGGGGCGGATCGCCGAAGGCTTGGTTCCATGGCTGCGGATTTTCAACCCCGATGGCTCGGAGGCGGAAAAAAGCGGAAATGGCCTTAGGATTTTTTGTCTTTATTTAGCCGAGCGAGGTTATGTGGACAGTGATCCGTTTCATGTGGATACAAAGGGCGGAAGGGTGTTCGCCCAGGTGGAAAGCATAGATCCGCCGAGCATCAGGATCGACATGGGGAAGCCCTCGTTTTCCGCTAAAGATGCGGGGTTGACCACCGATGCTGAGGAATTTGTGCTGGCTTCGCTGGATTTGTCAGACAGGGATGCTGCAGGTGGAATTTATGAGGCGAGCTTTGTTTCGATGGGTAATCCCCATTGCGTGATTTTTGTGGAGGAACCGACGGCTGCCCTCGCTAAGCGCTTAGGTCCACTGGTGGAACGGCATCCGCTCTTTCCCGAAGCGACGAATGTACAGTTTGCCAAGGTGCTGGACAGGCATTCTATGAGAATTGAGATATGGGAGCGGGGCGCGGGCTATACTTTGGCCAGCGGGTCTTCTTCCTGCGCCGCCGCATCGGTGGCCAAGAGGCTGGGAATGGTGGAGGGCAAGGTGACGATGAATATGCCGGGGGGGATGCTGGAGCTGGATCTTTCCTCCGATTCGGTGCTGATGACAGGACCTGCGTTGCGCGTATTCGACGGCTGTTTTTCTGAGTCTCTGCTGTTAAGGCTTAGAGGGCTCGGCGCTTTACGCTAAAGAAAAGGAAGGGTTATGGACGACCATAGGACAATTTTAGCCAAGGCCGAGGCTATGAGAGATTGGCTGGTGCGCGTGCGGCGGGATCTTCATGCCATCCCCGAGGCTGGCGATGCGGAGTTCAAGACCCAGGAATATCTGTGTAAGGCGCTCGATGAGCTGGGCATCCCCTATAAGAAAATGCGAACAGCGGTGGTGGGCCTCGTGGAAGGCGCCGCGCCCGGCCCTGTCGTGGCCCTGCGCGCCGACATGGACGCCCTGCCGGTACAGGAACCCGAGGGCAAGCCCTACCGCTCCGGCCACCAGGGGTACATGCACGCCTGCGGGCACGACGCGCACATGGCGGTTGCCCTAGGCGCGGCGCGCTTTTTCTCGGAGCTCAAAAGCCAGTTCGCGGGGACAATCAAGCTCCTGTTCCAGCCCGCGGAAGAAACCACCGGCGGCGCCGAACCCATGATCGCCGCCGGCTGCCTCGAAAATCCCCACGTCGATTACGTGCTGGGACTTCATGTCATGCCCGACGTGCAGGCCGGCATGATCGAGCTCAAGCATGGGGCGCTCAACGGAGCCTCCGACTTTTTAGGCATAACGCTAAAGGGCAGGGGAGCCCACGCCGCCTATCCTAGCACAGGCATCGACGCTATCGTCATCGCCGCGAAAGTGATCGACGCCCTGCAGTCGGTAGTATCGCGCAACGTCTCTCCCCTGGATGAGGCAGTGATCACGATAGGCACCATCAACGGCGGACAGCGCAACAACATCATTGCCGAAGAAGTGACAATGACCGGCACGATCCGGACAACGAACCCTTCTGTACGGTCAGAGATCGCGCAACGCGTAAGATCAATTGTCGAGCACATTCCCGCCGCGTTGGGCGGTTTGGGCGAAGTACAAATAAAGCCCGGATATACAGCCCTGATAAACAACGACGCGGTCGTCGACCTGCTTGCCCAGGAAGCGAACGCGTTGCTCGGCGTCGGCAAACTTCAGTGGAAAGAAAAGCCTAGCCTGGGCGTCGAGGATTTCGCGTTTTTTCTCAAGGAACGCCCCGGAGCCTTTTATCACTTAGGCTGCGGCAACCGTGAAAAAGGCATCCACGCGCCGCTTCATTCAAAGTTGTTCGATATCGACGAATCATGCCTGCCCATCGGAGTCGCCATGCAGGCGGCCGCAGCCTTGAAGCTGCTCAAAGAGAGGCGCTGAATGGACATACGCGACTTCAATTCCCACGCCAGCGTTCGCTTCAATCACCTGTTCTACGACGGAGTCGATACGGTTGAACTCGCTGCCCACTATGGAACTCCTCTGTACCTGGTCTCCGAATCCGCGGTACGGGAACGGTGCTTCCGAATACGGGAAGCCTTTCTCGAAAAATACCCCAACACCCGGGCCGTCTATGCCTCTAAAGCCTTCCAGACCCTGGACATGTGCAGAATCATCGCCCAGGAAGGTCTCGGAATCGACGTAGTCTCGGGCGGAGAATTGTACGCGGCGCTCAGGGCAGGCGTAGATCCTGAAACCATCGTATTTCACGGAAACGCAAAAACGCTGGACGAACTGGAGTACGCGATAAAGAGCAATGTTGGCCGCATAATTTCGGACAACCTCAGGGAAATAAACGAAGTCGAACGAATCGCCGCCCGCCTGGGCAAAACGGTAAAACTGCTCTATCGCATAACCCCAGGCGTGGACAGCCATACCCATCGCTTTATTTCAACCGGAAGCCTGGATTCCAAATTCGGGATTCCCTTGGATACATCGGTGCGCAACGATTACATCCGCGCGGTCCTCAACTCGCCCCATATCGATTTCAGGGGATTCCATTTCCATATCGGCTCCCAGATAAAAGATAATTTCTCCCACCTGGCCGCACTGGGCGTCGCTCTAAAACTTATTGCCGATGTCCATGCCGAGTATCGTTTCGATGTACCTGAAATCAATGTGGGCGGCGGCTTCGGCATACGCTATCTGCCCGGCGAGTCCGGGACCGATTTGGACTATTTTATCGATCCCATGATGCAGCTCATTCGCCTCGAAACAGAAAAAGTCGGCATCCCCATGCCCATGGTCACGATCGAGCCCGGGCGCTGGATTGTCGGCGAAGCCGGGATCACCCTCTACGAAATCCGCTCGGTCAAGACTATCCCAGGAATTCGCACTTATGTGGGCGTGGACGGAGGCATGACGGACAACATAAGGCCGGCGCTCTATGAAGCCAAATATTACGCCCTCAGCGCCAATAAGGCCGACTGGAGTCACGACACCGTCGTCACTATTGCTGGCAAGTGCTGCGAATCCGGGGATATCCTTGTCAAGGACATTGGCTTGGCGGAGCCAAAGCCAGGGGATGTCGTCGCTGTCTTTTCCACCGGCGCATACAACCATTCCATGGCTTCCAACTATAACAGGATCCCCCGGCCGGCGGTGGTCATGACTTCCCAGGAGGGCAAGCATCGTCTGTCTGTACGCCGCGAAACTTACGAGGATTTGCTTGCTCGTGAACTTTAAAAAAGCAGCCGCAGCCCCGCCAAAACCGACAGAATTTGGATAATTATATTGAATACCTTCTGCGGCACTCGTTTTACAAACCTTATCCCCAAGGCCAGGCCTGCCAGCGATAGGGGGAATATGAGAGCGTCGAAGCCTAGATGACTTATGGTGATCGTTCCTAGGGCTGCGCTGAAGGGTAACTTGATAATGTTCGTCGTCATGAGATACCAGGCATTGGTGCCGGCGAAATCTTCTTTTTTAAGGTCTATGGATAAAAAGTAAATCGCGATTATCGGCGCCGCTGCGTTAGCCAACATGGCAAAGAACCCGGCAAGCAAGCCCGCGGATAAGGGGATAAGTTTATTCTCTGTCCGTATCTTGAATTTTAAATACTTGAGGCTGGCGCCGGTCAGGGCTATGAGAATAATGAATAATCCCAATATTGGCTTAAAGGTTTCGTCGTCGATATTCTTGAGTAGAAAAAATCCGAGCGCCAGGCCTATAAGCGAACCCGGCAGTACCCACTTAAGCGTTTCCCACTTGGCCTTGCGCCGCCAGTACAGGACCGCAGCAATGTCGCTGGCTACCATGAGGGGGAGCATGATGCCGGTGGCCATTCTGGAAGGCATGGTCATGGCTACGAAGGGGGTGAAAAAGGTGACGATTCCCGCGATTCCGCTCTTGGCTACACCTATGGCAAAGGCGGCGAGGCACATGACAGCAATCGCCGCCGGGCTGAGTTCCATGTCGATGATCCTACTGGCAACACGCTAAAAGGGGCAAGCGGTTCGGCCCGCCGATTTTATCTTCAATATTGCCTGGGGGCTACAGTTATGCGATACTTCTAATCACTAACACATACTACTGGAGGCTAAGATGAAAAAACTCCATTTTTTGGGCATTGTTTTTCTTTTGGCTCTCTTTTCGGGCTGTGGCTTGTTCGAGCACATCGAGGGCAAAATATATTTTTATAGCGAGCTGGCAGGAGAAGATAACAATGATTCCAACAGGGATCTGCAGGCCAGGGCTGAAGGCTACACCTTGATAATGAGCAGGGGAATTGAGGGGGAAACGCTGACAAAAGCGGAGGCCGAAGCCTTGGTCCCTGTTACCAAGTTTACAATACAATTGGATGGAACAACCTTAGATCCCCTTGCAGCAATCGAAGTGGATGAGCTGGGGAACACTGGCTACCATGTTGTTCAGGAATTCGATACCGGCCCACTGGAAGAAGGCGACTACGTCCTCATAGGGGCTACCGAATTTAAAGATATGGCTGGTGCACGAATCAACAGGGTTTTTCTCAACGTGGAGTGGTCTTTCTGGGATACCTTCCTGTAAAATTTTCTGAAAGGGGCGGCGATACCCGTTTTAACCGCGCGCCAGGCTGCATTTCAAGCCTGTTTACGCTTTAAGTAGCGATCCAGCAGTACGGCCAACAGGATGATGACTCCCTTGGCTACCAGCTGGAAGTGGGCGTCCACCGCCATGAGATTGAAGCCGTTGTTGAGTATTCCA
>JAEZSM010000167.1 GCA_023421875.1 Spirochaetota bacterium
GGCAAGACCACGACTAACTCGTATTGTCTCATTCTTTCCTCCTCGTGGACCTAGTCCCCCATACGGGGGACGATTGATTCAGGCAGGTTCCGCGGGAACTCGCCTGAATAAAGAGGGAGCGCTTTTATACCACGATAAAGGACTTTTGTGCAATACTTGCAATTAAGGCCGGGATTTCCCATAATTGCCTTCATTCTGCATCGGAGGAACAATGCCCGAAATTATAGAACCTCGAGTGCTCAAAGGCTTTCGCGACTACCTGCCCGAGGCCGAGCAGGCTAGAAACACTCTCCTTGACCGGCTGGAGACGGTGTTCCGATCCTTCGGCTTCGTACCCATAGACAGCCCTGCCCTGGAATATGCCGAAATCCTCTTGGGTAAGGGAGGCGGAGAGACGGACAAACAGGTCTACCGCTTTACCGACAACGGCGGCCGCGAAGTAGCCCTGCGCTTCGACCTCACCGTTCCCTTCGCCCGCTTCATGGCCGAGCACGTAGAAGAACTCTACCTTCCCTTTCGGCGCTACCATATGGCAAAGGTCTGGCGCGGCGAAAATACCCAGCGCGGCAGGTATAGGGAATTTATGCAATGCGACTTCGACATAGTCGGGACCGACAGCCCCTCCGCCGACGCCGACATCGTCCTGGTGATAGCCCAGGCGATCAAAGCGCTAGACGCCGGCGCAGCCAGGATCAGGGTCAATCACAGAGCCCTTTTCAATCGCTTTCTCGCCCGCGCAGGCTGCCTAGACAAATCTGTCTCTATCCTCCGCAGTGTCGACAAAATTGAAAAGATCGGCAAAGAAAAAACAAAGGCCCTGGTGGCAGCGGAAGTGGGCGAACCTGTCGCCAATGAAGTCTTAAGCTTTATCGAACCAGAGAAAGATTTTGAAACCACCCTCAAAAAAATGGCTTCGTTCTGCGCCGCCGACGATCAGGAGGCTGAGACTGCGAGAAAGCGTCTTCAAGATGTCTACGAAATCGTACTTGCTGCAGGTTCCGCCGACTCCCTCTGCCTGGATCCTAGCATCACCCGGGGCTTAGACTATTATACCGGCGTTGTTTTTGAGACATTTTTGAGCGATCTGCCCACCATTGGCTCTGTCTGTTCCGGCGGGCGCTACAATGAGCTCGCCGGCCTCTATACGACACGATCCCTGCCCGGTGTAGGCGCTTCGGTAGGGCTCGACCGCCTTTTGAGCGCCATGGAAGCATTGAAGCGCCCTCTGGCCCGGGAACCCCTGCCCCAGCTACTCCTGGCCAATCTCGGCGAGGTTTCGGAAGTCGAGCTGCACCGCACCGCAAGCGAGCTTCGCTCCAGGGGGGTTTCGTCCGAGGTCTATCCTGAGCCTAAAAAACTGACCAGCCAGTACTCCTTCGCCCAGAAAAAGTCCATTCCCTACGCATTGCTTGTAGACCAGTCGGCCGTGGAGCGGAAGGTGTTTCCACTGCGCGACCTGGAGCAGCGCAGAACAAGAGAGTTCTCGAGCCTGGACGAATTGGCCAATTTTCTCGGGGCGGCAAAGATTTGAGCCCAGCCACACCATCCGATAGGGAGGCTGCGGACGAAGGACAGTCCCTTTCCCGGAGCTCCCAGTCTACCACGATCCGCAGCTATGTGCTCCGGGCCGGTAGAACGACGGAAGCGCAAAAACGGGCGATGGAGGAACTTAGTCCTATCCATGTCCTCCCTTTTAGCGAGAGCCTGGTAAATCCCGGCGCAGTCTTCCCCGATGCCAAGCCTCTGGTGCTCGAGATCGGCTTCGGCATGGGCCTGGCCACCTGGCAGATCGCCCTGGGGCGGCCCGAATACAATTACCTGGGCGTGGAGGTACACAGCCCAGGCGTTGGGCGTCTCTTGATGGAAATCAGGGACAGGGGAATCACTAATCTTAAAATCATCCAGCACGACGCCGTAGAGGTATTGGAGTGCATGATAGCCCCGAATAGCCTTTCAGGCCTGCACATCTTTTACCCCGATCCCTGGCCGAAAAAGCGGCACCATAAGCGTCGCCTCATGCGACCTGCCTTGGTCGACCTTATGGCGTCACGGCTTGCGCCGGGGGCGTATCTTTATTTTGTGACCGATATCGAGGATTATGCGGAGCAGACCCTCGAGACACTGAATGCCTGCTCTTCGCTGAAGAACGCCTACGAAGGATTCGCTCCGAGGATCGAATGGAGGCCAAGGACAAAATTCGAAGGCAGGGCGATGATCGAAGCCCGCCCCTCCTTCGAGCTGTATTTTATTAAAACGTGACCGGGAGGCTGGGCTTGCAGCTCTATTCGAAAAAGGAACTAAGCTTTCTATACAGATCGCCGATGATTTCCTTGGCCTGGATCTCCAGCTTTCCATCGTCCGCCGCATCGATGAGAGCTTCGAGACTAGCGATGCTCTCGTTCAGGGCGGTATGGAAACCCTTGGAAATCCTGAACCAGAAAACACCTTCCCCATCGGTGTAGAGGCTGACAAACCCCAGCTTTTTATCCTTGCCCTTGGGCTTGGCCACCTGGAACACATGGGAGAGGTTTTCCACAAGTTCGCCGAAAACCTGGGTATTCAAGCCTTCTTGGCCTTCCTTGCCAAGGATTTCAAAATTTCTGCTCCGTGGCCAGTCGCGCTCAAGGTCCCTGTCCAGGTCGAGCCAATCCTTTATTCTGATAACCGTCTCCAGTTTGTCTCCCTCCAGGAGGCTGTAGCCTCCCTGCTGGATTACCGCCAAAAGGCCTTTGAAGGCGTTGCCAGAACCCTGATCCAGATTTGTTCTGGCTGTCTTGAAGCGCTCCCAGGGCAGAACAACCATTTTTTTCTTTCCACGGCCTCTGGTCAGGTCGAAAATCTGGCCGCCCAGCTGGATTGTATCCGTAAAGCTTCTGCTTTCCTGGCGTCCTGGGGCGACGCTTTCTTCTGTCCGTGCCCCCCTTGTTCCAGCCCTTCGCTCGCCGCCCGCTGCCGTTTTTCCGACCGCCCTGCCCGAGATCGCCGACAGGCGATCGGCCACAAGGGGGGATATCCTATTCAGGATTTCCTTTGAAAGGGGCGATACGGACATGGCATACATCCGGGTGGTGCGCACGATCTCGCCGGCGACGATAAAATCGGGGTTTTCCCGGAACATGACTGATCCCGGATGGATCTGTATTTTTTCAGCCGTCAAAGATCTGAAGAGTCCCCTGTCTTGTCGAGCGCAGACAAACTGGATAAGCCCGCGGCTTACAGCGCAGAGATAATCGGACAGGGGTCCTCCCCGGGAAATTGGGAAACCCATGTCTGAAACGATAATCTCCAGTTGCTCCCGGATGCGCAGGATTTCCCTCATAGTCCGCTCGTCCAGGTAGCTGCGCTCGCAAAACCTGGTCTTGTCTGGCGCGGCGACAAAGGCATCGTAGATTCTAAGGTAGGAGACAAAATCTCCCATGGGATCCCTGAAGGCATGGTGAGCCTTGCGTGCTTCCAATTCTTCGCCCGGAGGAAGGATGTAGGGGCTCATGGTAGACAAAAAAGATGCGGCCACCAGGGTTTCGTGAATAACATCGGGATAACGGAGCATGGACTCGACTATCATCCTGGACAGCCGGGGCAAAAGGGGAAAGGCGCACATGAGCTCCCCGGTCTTGGACAGCCTTCTGTCCTCCGCAAGGGCGTCCAGGAGGTTGAGGATGTCGATAGCTCCCGCGATGCCGCTTTTCGGAGGCTTGGAAATAAAGTCGAATTCCTCGAAATTGCTGATGCCCAGTTCAGCCATCCGGAGTACGACCTCCGAGAGATCTGTCCTATAAATCTCCTCGGTGGTGAAAAGGGGCCGGTTTTCGAAGTCCTTGCGGGGATAGAGGCGATAGCAGGTTCCAGGTCTAGTCCTGCCCGCTCTGCCCTTGCGCTGGTTGCAGGAAGCCTTTGAAATAGGCGTTTCGATAAGGCTCGCGGTAAAGCTTCTGGGATTGTAATAGTTCAGCTTGGCAAGGCCCGAGTCTATTACGACGGTAATCCCATCGATGGTAACGCTGGTCTCGGCTATGTTGGTGGCGATTACGACTTTGGACTTCCCTGGCGGCGCTGGGTAAAAGACCTTTTCCTGTTCGTCCTTCCCCAGCCTGGCGTAAAGGGGGACTATTTGGATGGCTTCGGCCATTGCGCT
>JAEZSM010000131.1 GCA_023421875.1 Spirochaetota bacterium
GGACAGTATGAGCACAGCCATTCCGTTCTTCGCCTTCAAGACGATTTCTTCAGAATAAGGATATTCCATTTTTTCCTCCTCGGTCGCCCTTCGACCGATATTTATATGATATCATTATGATATTGGCTTGTCAATAGAAATAGTGATAGGTGAGTATTTTTCCTAACTCGGATGAGTTTTAAAATCGCCTCGGTTTCTCGCCCTCTCGGTTTTATTGACTCCAGCCAGCATCATATATATTTTTTAGAATATTGCACGCTCTCATGGAGGTTTTTATGATACGAAAGCGACATAGGGTTTCCGCGGCGAGACCCCTGGTCCTTGTTTCTCTTTTCGCTCTCGCCCTCGGCCAGGCAAGCTTCGCCCTGTCCGGCGCCGAAGGTAAGGAGTTCGATTTTTTCGATACGGGGAAGGGAGAGCTTAAGATTACCTTCCTCGGCCATGCGACCCTCGTCCTAGAATTTTCAGGCAAGCTCGTCTATATAGATCCGGTCAAGCAGTACGGCGATTTCGGCAAATTCCCCAAGGCTGACCTGGTCCTTGTCACCCATGAACACGGGGACCACCTGGATCCTTCATCGATCGCCGCCCTGCGAAAGGATGCTACGCGTATAGTGCTGAACGAATCGTCCCGGAAAAAGCTCGGCTACGGAGAAGTCCTCGAGCATTCCCAGCGCCTCCAGTCCGCGGAAATCTCCGTAACTGCGGTGCCGGCGTACAACGTTACGCAAGGCAGGACTAATTATCATCCCAAGGAGCGCAAAGACAATGGCTATATCCTGACGGTGGGCGATCTTAGAATCTATGTGGCGGGCGACACAGAGCCTGTTCCCGAGATGGCCGAGTTGGGCGAAATAGACATAGCCTTTCTGCCAATGAATCTGCCCTTTACAATGACGCCGGAACAGACGGCTGAAGCGGCGCGCATGGTAAACCCGAAAATTCTATACCCCTACCACTTCGGCAATACGGATACGAGCCTTCTTCTAAAAGAACTGGCGGGTGAATCGGGCATCGAGGTGAGGCTCCGAAAGCTGCAATAGCGGCCAACGCTACCCAAGCAGCGGGGACTATGCAGAGGTCCCCTGACAGGCCCGGGCTCAAAGCTCTAGGCCATATATATTCCGCCGTTGATGTCCAGGGTGGCTCCGGTTATGAAACCATCGTACTCTCCGGCGAAAAAGGCGACCGCTCTGGCTACGTCTTCGCAGTTGCCTGCTTTTTTCAGAGGTATCTGGGCGATAGTCGCCTTGATGGATTCGTCGCTACTGTGAACCGCGTGGAATGCCGAGCCGAGAATGAGTCCCGGGGCTACCGCGTTAACTCGTATGCCGTAGGGGGCCAGCTCGGTGGATAGGGCTCGGGTTAGGGTGAGTATGGCACCCTTGGTGGTGGCGTAAAAAGCAGAACCTCCATGGCCTCCTTTTCGGCCCGCTAAGGAAGAAAGGTTTACCACCGAAGAAGAGCCAGCTTTTTTAAGCAATCCAAGCAAGGCCTTGGTCACCATAACGTTGGAATCGAGATTAACAGCCATAACCTTTCGATAATACCCCATCTCCAGCTGCTCTAGACTTTGGCGGGCAATCAGGTCGCCGCTGTTATTCACCAGAACATCCAGGTGATCCCAGCGGGAAGTTACAAAATCAGCCAGCGACCTGACTCCCGCCTCGGTCGACAGGTCGGCCTGCACAGCCTGGGAATCCAGCCCGCGGGAGCGCAGTTCCGACGATACAGCCTTAGCTGTATCGCCGCTGCGGTAATAGTGAATGATTATATTGGCCTCCAGGGAGGCCAGTTCCTTGACAATCGCCAAACCTATGCCCGAACCGCCTCCGGTTACCAGAACGTTCTTCCCTCGAAGACTCTTCATTAACCCTCCCTTATTCCATTATATGGAATGCTAAATTGCTATATGGACTCCGTGCTAATCATAGATTATAGTTTTGTTTGGCGGCTTTAGTAAGCTGTCCTATGTTTTATCCGGATTGTCAATCCAGGAGGTAGTTTGTATGAAGAGGAGATTCGTTTTGGTAGCAGCGCTGCTGCTTGTCGTCCTAGCCTTCGTTTCAGCGGCGCCCAAGTACAACTGGAAGCTGGCCTCGGTGCTGCCCGACAGCCATCCAGTCCACCAGGCACTTGTCTTCTTCGCCGACGAGCTAGCCAAAAAGAGCAATGGCGACATTAAACTCACCCTTTTCCCCGCCGGACAACTCGGGCAGGAAAAGGATTATATCGAAGCCATCAAGATCGGCTCGCTGGAATTCGCGAAGGTAAGCTCCGGCCCGATGGGACAGTACGCTCCAACCCTGCAGGTTATTTCTCTGCCCCTTATTTGGCGAAGCCTCGAGCATCAACACAACGTACTCCAGGGCGCCATCGGAAAAAGGCTGATGGCCGATGTGGACAAGGCCGGCTACAAGGGCCTGGCTTTCATGGATGCCGGATTCCGCTCCATAACCGCCACCAAGCCCATCAATACGCCTGCAGATCTCAAAGGGCTGAAAATCCGTGTCATGCAGTCAAAACCCCTCATTGATACGGTAAACGCCCTGGGCGGCAATGCGGTTCCCATGGGCCAGTCCGAGGTATATTCTGCTCTCCAGACTAAGGTTATAGACGGTTGGGAGAACAATGAGCCGACTGTTCTTTCCTTCAACATGCAGGAAGTGGCCAAGTATTACAGCTATACACGCCACTCTTCCATTCCAGACTTCCTGATGATGAATAAAAAACTATTCGATGGCCTGCCCAAAAACCTGCAGACTGTTGTCGAGCAAACGGCGCTGGAGGCCATGGAAAAGCACAACAAGCTCTGGGGCGAGATGATCGACAAGACGGTATCCGATCTCAAGGCCAAGGGCATGATCTTCAACGAGGTGAAGGATGTCACCGAGTTCCAGAAGGCCGTTGGCGGCGTGTGGAAGGAATTCGAGCCCATAGTCGGCAAGGACCTCATCGA
>JAEZSM010000158.1 GCA_023421875.1 Spirochaetota bacterium
CACAAAACCCTACATACACCTTATCGCCGATGCCAATGAGGAGAGGGCTTTTCTTGTGGACAGCCTCCCTGCCCGCAAGGCTTCCAGGCTGAAAAAAGCGGGAGCAGCCTTCGCCGAAGCCTGCGGAACAAAGTTCAGCAGCGGCGATCGAGAGGTAGACTCAGTTTAGGCGGCGCGACGTAAGCTGAAGCGGGGGCTTGTCCTTGAAAGGGCAGCCCTTTTTTTGCGCGCAAAAAAAGGGGCTGCCTCGGAAAATTCCGAAACAGCCCTGCAAAGTCTAGGTAAAGGTGCCCCATGATTGGGCGCCCAAGCTCACTCCGGCTTGTGATACAGAAAGCAGGCCACCTGGTGGCCGTCTTCGGTCTCCTTGAGTTTGGGCCGCTGGGTCTTGCATACATCCATTCGCTTCGAGCAGCGGTCGTAGAAGTAGCAGCCGGGCCGCTGTTTGTCCGGCGAGGGCACGTCGCCGGTGAGGATGATCCGCCTGCGCTGGGCCTCGACCTTGGGATCGGGGATGGGCGCCGCGGATAAGAGGGCTTGGGTGTAGGGATGCAGCGGTTTCTTGTACAGGTCCTTCGCGCCGGAAATCTCCACGATCAATCCCAGGTACATCACCGCCACACGGTCGGAAATATACTTGATAACCGCCAAGTCATGGGCGATGAATAGATAGGTAAGCCCAAACTCCGCTTGAAGGTCCTTGAAAAGGTTTAGAATCTGAGACTGGATGGACACGTCCAGGGCCGAGACAGGCTCGTCGCAGAGGATGAGCTCAGGCTGCAGAGCCAGGGCGCGGGCAATGCCGATGCGCTGGCGCTGGCCGCCTGAGAACTCGTGAGGATAGCGGTTCTTGAAGAAACGGGAGAGTCCTACCCGCTCCATGAGCTGTTCCACCCGCTCGTTCATCTCCTCCTTGCTCGTCTTTAAAAGCCCGCGTTTCTGGAATATTCGAATCGGTTCGGCGATAATGTCGCCGGAAGTCATGCGGGGATTGAGGGAGGCATAGGGATCCTGGAAGACCATCTGCATGTTCTTCCTGGCTTCCATGAGTTCACTCGCCGAGGCCTTCATCAGGTCCTTACCCTTGAGGTAGACCTCGCCGCCTGTAGGTTTGTACAGCTGTGAGATAGCCCGGGCTGTGGTGGATTTGCCGCAGCCTGACTCGCCGACCAATCCCATGGTCTCGCCCCGCTTGATGGAGAAATCCACGCCGTCCACGGCGTAGATATAGTTCTTCTCCCTCGACAAAAAGCTGCCCTTCACGGGAAAATGCATTTTCAGGTTTCGTACGTCCAAAAGCAGATCAGTTTTATTCATCGTTTTTGTCCCCCGAATAGAGCCAGCAGGAGACAGCCCTGCCTTGGTCGAATTCTGCGGTCTTGGGATATTTTTTCTTGCAAATGTCCATGGCCTTTTCGCAGCGCGGATAGAAGGGACAGCAGTCGGGCAGGTCGATTACATTGGGCGGCTGGCCCTGGATGGAGTAGAGCCGCTGGGAGTTCTCCACGTCGAGCCGGGGAACGGAACGGATCAAGCCCCTGGTGTAGGGATGCTTGGGATCCTCGAAGATCAGGTCCGTAGGCCCTCGCTCCACGATGCGCCCCGCGTACATCACGCAAAGAGTATCGCAGGTGCCGGCCACAACGCCCAATGAATGGGTGATCAGGATCACCGCGGTGCCCAGCCGCTTGGTGAGCTCCTGCATGATCTCGAGGATCTGGGCCTGGATAGTGACATCCAGGGCGCTGGTGGGCTCATCGGCGATCAGGATCTCGGGATTGCAGGAAAGGCTCATGGCGATCATAACTCGCTGGCGCATGCCGCCTGAAAACTGGTGCGGGTATTGATCGATCCGCTTTTCCGGCGCCGGTATGCCCGCCAGCTTGAGCATCTCTATTGCCTTTTTCTTGGCCGCGTCCTTGTCCAGCTTCTGGTGCAGCACGATGGTTTCGACCATCTGGGTCGAAACCTTTAAAAAAGGATTCAAGGATGTCATGGGATCCTGGAAGATCATCGAAATCTTGTTGCCCCGTATTTGGCGAATCTCGGCCTGGGGCATCTTGAGCAGGTCCTTGCCGTGAAACAGGACCTGGCCCCCGGCGATCTTGCCGGGAGGCATGGGTATGAGATTGATGACCGAAAGATTCGTGACGCTCTTGCCCGAACCCGACTCGCCCACTATTCCCAAGGTTTCGCCCTTGTGCAGGTCGAAACTGACACCGTCCACCGCCTTTACCAGGCCTTCGTCGACGGTAAAATAGGTACGCAGGTCTTTGACCTGCAGGATGACTTCATTGGTCATGGTTTCGCTGCTCCTTGCTCAGGTTCGATTCTTGCTCTGCGGATCCAGGGCATCGCGCAAGCCGTCACCCAGGAAGTTCATGCAGAACAAAAAGATAGTCATCTCAATCGCCGGCGCCAGGAGCTGCCAAGGATAGAGTTCCATGGTGTTAGCCCCCTCGCTGACCAGGGAGCCCCAGGAGGAAAGCGGCGCCGAAACACCCAAGCCCAGGAAGGAAAGGAAGGATTCGCTCATGATAAAGCTGGGCAGGGAGAGGCTGGTGAAAATGATGATGACCCCGAGGGCGTTGGGCAACAGGTGGCGGAAGATTATCCGCCCCGTTCCGGCACCCATGGAGCGCGCCGCCTCGACGAATTCCGAGTTTTTAAGGCTGATGATTTGCCCGCGGACCACCCGGGCTATGGTGAGCCAGGACACGAGGGCTATTCCCACGAAAAGGATCACGATAGAGCTCTGGCCTTCCTTGCGGAACAGGGCCATGAGAATAATGACTATGAGCATGTAGGGCAAGCCGTACATGATGTCGACGAAGCGCATCAGCAAGTTATCCAGCCATCCGCCCACATAGCCCGAAAAGGCTCCGATGATCACGCCCACGAGGACCGCAGTCAGTGTGCCAATGAGGCCAACCATCATGGAAATTCTCGCCCCATAGATAGTCTTGGACAGCATGTCCCTTCCCAGGTAGTCGGTGCCGAAGATATAGACATTCTTGCTCGCGGGATCGGTATCCAGGGCGGCTTTCAGCGATTCCACTTCCCGAAGAGTCCGCTCGAGATTGGGCTTGAGCGACGTTACTCCCGCGTCCACTCGCTCCTTGAGAAAAATAGCCTGGGCTTCCACCGCCTCCAGGGCGATCTGTCCAGCGGGCTTGAACGAAGGCCGCAGGTTGGTATGGCTCAGGGTCTGTGTTCTATAATCGTGCAGGGGCAGAAGCGGCGCGGCAAGGGCGACCAGGGCGTAGAATACCACGATCCAAAGGCTGACGAGGGCCATCTTGTTGCGCTTGAGGCGTTTCCAGGCATCGGCCCAGAGAGAGACGGGCTTCATCTCCTGGTTGAATTCGTTGACAGCGCTTTTTACGTTTTCCGACATATGCGGTTCCTCCTCACTTGTACGAAATACGCGGGTCGAGGAACCCGTACACTATATCGACGATGAAATTCATGGTCACCAAAATGAGTGAATACATGATCACCTCGCCCATGATCAGGGTGTAGTCCCTGTTGAGCGCCGACTGGACGAAGACACGGCCTATGCCGGGAATCGCGAAGACCGATTCGACCACAAGAGAGCCCGTGATAATGCCGGAAAACGCCGGTCCTAAATACGATACCACGGGAAGCAGACCGCCCTTGAGTACGTGCTTTCCTATCACGACTCTTTCGGAAAGGCCCTTAGCCCTGGCGGTACGCACGTAATCGGAGCGTAGCACTTCGAGGATGCTGGCCCGGGAGAGTCGGGCGATATAGGCAAAATAAGGAAACGACAAGGTGAGGGCAGGCAGGATCAGAGTCTTCCACCCGTCCCGGCTGGTAATCCAGCCCGAGATCGGCAGCCACCGAAGCTTGAGGCCCAGGATAAGCTGGAGCAGAGGACCTATGACGAACAGGGGTATCGAGATGCCCACTACCGCAAAGGACATTGCCAGGTAGTCTTGCCATCGATTCTGTTTTAAGGCCGAAATTATGCCCACGCTTATGCCCGCGAACAAGGCCATGCTGAGCGCTATGGAGCCGAGCATCATGGAGTTGGGCAGAGTCTGGGAGATGAGCTGGTTTACCGTACTGTCCCTGTAGCGGAAGGAAGGGCCGAAATCCCCCCGGAGCACGTCGCCGAGGTAGCGCAAATACTGCTTACCCAAGGGTTCGTCCATGTGATACTTCTTGAGCAGGTTCTGGAGCACCTGTTCGGTTACCTTTTTCTCGCTGGAAAAAGGACCGCCCGGAGCGAACCGCACCAGAAAGAAACTGAGCGTGACAATGACGAACATTGTCGGTATAAGGCTCAGCGCTCGCCGGATGATGTACTTCGACATCATACCCTCCAAATAGATGAAAATCTGAGGATTTTTCAAAAACCTGATGAGTTTTGAAAAATCTACTCTACCACAAAGCACCTGAAACATGGGAGAAATCTGTGCCGCCTGTCGGCCTGTGTGGTAGTCGCCCGTATCAGGGCAAAAAAAGGGAGGCGCCGGAGCGCCTCCCCGTCCAAGGAAGAATTATACCTCCACTTGGAAATTACGACTAGACCGTTTTACTACTTCTTGTAGATGAACTTCGGTGGGTGATAGCCGAGTGGGTTGGGGAACCATCCGCCCCACTTGGAGGTGTCGATCATATCCTGGTTCGAATAATGATAGATGGGGATGAAGGCCTGGTCCTGGGTAAGAAGCAGGTTCTCGGCTTTCATGAGCAGCTTCATGCGCTCTTCGCCGGTGGCGAGCACCGCGCCCCGGATGGCGGCGTCGAATTCGGGGTTGGAATAGAGCCCGTCGTTGTTGCCGCTACCGGTGATGAAGAGGTCGAGCATGGTGTTCGGATCCAGATAGTCGCCGATCCATCCGTGGCGGACAAAGAAGAAGTCATGCTTGGCGCGCATATCGAGGAAGGCGTTCCACTCCATGTTCTGGAGGATAATGTCGATGCCAAGATTGGTCTTGAGCTGCTGCTGGACGTACTCAGCGATCTTCTTGTGGCCTTCGTTAGTGTTGTAGATATAGGTGAGGGGGGGGAAGCCCTTGCCGTCGGGATAGCCGGCATCGGCCAGATATTTCTTGGCGGCCGCAGGGTCGTAGCCAACGCCCGGCTGGGGGGTATAGCCCACCATGGCGGGGGTGAAGGCATCGGTGGGGATCTGTCCGCCCTTGAGTACCTTGTCGATGAGGGTCGTCTTGTCGATGGCCGCGGCAAAAGCCTTGCGGACATTCACGTTATCAAAGGGGGCCCTGGTGTTGTTGACCGAGAGATAATAGGTGCCGAACCTGGCGGAGACCTGATAGTCCTTGCGGAGCATGATCTCGTCGATCAGGTCGACGGTGATGCCCACCTGCCAGTCCACGGCGCCGGCCTTGTACATCTTGTAGTTGGTGGTGGAGTTGTCGGAAGCCAGGTACTTGATGCTCCTGAGCTTGACATTCTTGGCATCCCAGTACTTGGGATTCTTCTCGACGAGGACATAGTCCTGGGGCTTCCACTCTTTAAGAATGTAGGCGCCGGTGCCCACATAGTTGCCCGGTTTGGTCCAGTTTGAGCCATGCTTGTCGATCGCCCATTTCGGGGCGGGCTCGAAGGCGTGGTGGGCCGTCATGTCCGGGAAGTAGGCGGCGGGACCGACCAGGGTTACCTCGAGGGTCTTGTCGTCCAGCGCCTTGATGCCGACGTCCGACGCGGGGCCCTTGCCTTCGTTGTAGGCGGCAGCTCCCTTGATAACCATGGTGAGCATGTAGGCGTACTCGGACGCGGTCTCAGGATTGAGGGTGCGGAGCCAGCCGTACACGAAATCCTGGGCCTTGACCGGGGTACCGTCGGACCAGAGCGCGTTCTTGCGGATCTTGAAGGTTACGACGGTGCCGTCGGGGCTGGTGGTGTAGCTTTCCGCCATTGCGGGGATGCCCTTGCTGGTCTGGGGGTCATAGACCATGAGCCCCTCGTTGAGGGCGAAGCCTATGTTCGAGGACGTGGTGTCCGTCATCAGGGCCGGATCGAGCGAAGCGGGTTCCGCTCCGTTAGCGATGATGAGGTCCTGCGCTCCGACCGCGAAGACGGCCAGGAGTGCGAGAACTACAAATAGACTCTTTTTCATCAGTGCCTCCTAAAAAAGATACTCGGTGATACTCATTGAAATATATACTGATGAAACAAGGAATGCAACAATTTTCTGCGAAGTGAGCCCCGAGGAAGCGGTTTTTATGGCTCCTGAAGCACTATCAGCATCAGTCCGGCCACGGTCTGGTTTGTAAGCTTCAATTTTTTCAGCGCGTCTGCTATACTATTTGGTATACTATTCGAAACCGGGCCAAGGAAGCCTGCGGTCCGGGAATCAATAATGGCCTTTCAGGAGCTACTATTGTTTACCTTCAACTCTCCAACGAAAATTGTATTCGGCGATGGTTCGGCTGCCTTGGCGCCCAAGGAATTGGCCTCGATGGGCGCCCGCAGGGTATTCATCGTCACCGGCCCGGGACGCACCGCCTCATCACATGCGCTCGGCACCCTGAAATCGGAGCTTGAAAAAGAAGGTCTCGACTACTGCCACTTCGCCGAGGCAGAGGCTGATCCCAGCATTGTCACAGTGGCCAGAGGCGCCGCCTTGTACAAACATGAAGGCTGCGACTCGATCCTCGCATACGGAGGCGGCAGCCCCATGGACTGTGCCAAGGGTATAGGGGTTTCGGTGGCCGAAGGACGACCCATCGAGGACTTCATAGGCACCGGCCTGGCCTTCACCCAGCCCCTGCCTCCCCTGGTCGCCATTCCCACCACCGCGGGCACAGGCTCGGAAGTGACCAACGCCGCGGTGTTCAGCCTGGAGGCAGGAGGGCAAAAGGCTAAAAAAGGAACCGCCGGAGCGACGTTATTCCCCAGACTGGCTCTGGTGGATCCCCTTCTCCAGGTTTCCATGCCCCCGGCTCTCACCGCGGCCACGGGTATGGACGCCCTCACCCACGCCGCCGAGGCGTATCTGAGCAGCGGCGCCAATTCCTTAGCCGATATGTTCTGCCTGGAATCGATAAGGCTCATCGGGGCCAATCTGCTCAAGGCCTATGTCAACGGGGAGGATCTTGAAGCCCGGGAAGCTATGGCCAGGGCTTCGACCTTGGCGGGCATAGCCCTGTCCCAGGCCGGCCTGGGCATGGTGCACGGTTTTGCCCATGCCGCGGGAGCTCTGGGCGGCCTGGCCCACGGCCTGGCCAACGCCATAATTCTGCCCTTCATGATGCAATCCTATGTGCCGGTGGCAGAATCCAGGCTACAGGCTATAGGCCGAGCGCTCACGGGAAGAGCTTCCGTCAGCGCCCTGGATTCGGCAAAGGCCGTGGCCGACCTTGCCGCCGACCTGGGCATTCCCCACAACCTGAAGGCTGCGGGGCTGAAGGACTCGCTGCTCGACAAGGTATTCGACGATGCCAAGGGCTACAAACGCAGGGGCCAGAGCCCTCGACAATACAGGGACGAAGAGTTGTACCAGCTTTATCTGCGCATCTGGTCAGGATCGGTGAAAGAATAATCAGTAACTCGGCTGCTGGCGGCTGAGTGAGAATCCGGACGGGGTTCAGGCATTGTCGGCGGAAGGCCCGGAATACTGCCTGAGGCTCGAGCCGGAACTGCTCTTTTCAACCTCGATACGGGCTGGAATTCGGGTCTTGAGTTCGGTCACGTGGGATACGATACCGATGACCCTTGAGCCCCTGATTCTGTCCAGCACCCGTATGGCCCTGTCCAGGGATTCCTCGTCCAGGGAACCGAAGCCCTCGTCGATGAATACCGACTCCAGACTCACAGCCCCGCGCTGTTCCCGCAACGAGTCGGCCAGACCCAGGGCCAGACTGATCGAAGTCAGGAATTTCTCTCCCCCCGAAAGGGTACCGCTGGAGCGATCCTGGCCAGTCCATGAGTCTAAAACCCGCAAGCCCAGCCCTATCCTTCCTCTGCCCGAAGCCTGGCCTTCCTCAGGCTTGAGGTAGTACCTGCCTTCGGACATTTTTGAAAGATGGACGGAGGCGCGGCGGATTACCTGCCTGAAGTACATGGCCAGCACATAGTTCTTAAAAGGAAGCCTCCTGCCGGATATTTCGCCCCGCAGAAGCTCCGACAGCCCGTAAAGGCCCCTCGAGCCTTCGTCCGCCTTCGACCGCGCTTCGGCCAGTACCGCCCGCCGCGCGAGGGCTTCTTGCAGCCGATCGATCCGGAGGCTCAGCTCCTCGCCCCGGCTGCGCGCGTCGTCCCGTGCCAAGCGGAGCGTATCAATCTCGGCCTTCAGCGCCTCCGGATCGATCTGTTCGCCCCCCAGGGCCCTGCGCTCTTCGGCGAGCTGGGCAGCCTCGGAGTCCGCCGCCGCCCTCGCCGCCGCCAGGGCTTCGCGG
>JAEZSM010000174.1 GCA_023421875.1 Spirochaetota bacterium
CCCAGCATCCTGCGCCGGGGCAGGATCCTCGTCATACCCGGCGGCTTCTCCTACGCCGACGCCCTCGGCGCCGGCCGCCTCTTTGCCCTGGATATCGCCGCTTTTTTCAAGGACGAAGTCAGCCGCTTCGTCGACGAAGGCAAGCCCGTCATCGGCATCTGCAACGGATTCCAGACCCTGGTCAAGGCCGGCCTCTTGCCGGGCAGGCAGTTTTTTCAGACCGATGGTGAGGAGCGTCGTTTTACCCTCAGCGACAACCGCAACGGACGGTTCGAATGCCGCTGGGTCAGCCTCAAGGCCGAAAAGAGCCCCTGCATCTGGACAAAGGACATCGAAGAGAGCATCGTCTGCCCGGTAGCCCACGGCGAGGGCCGCTTTCTCGCCGCCAGCCAGGCTCACCTCGACGCCCTGGTTTCCGCAAACCTCGTGGCCCTGCGCTACACCCTGCCTTCGGGCGAGCCGGCCGCGGAAACATGGCCTTACAACCCCAACGGCTCGCCCTACGATATCGCAGGCATCTGCAATCCCAGGGGCAACGTCCTGGGACTCATGCCCCATCCCGAGGACAATGTCATTACCGGTCCTGCAGGCCGTTCCTATCACGGCGGCAGGCAGGGGTCGGGCCTCTCACTCTTCAAGAACGGCGTTCGTCACGCCATCGAGCAAGGAGCGATATATGGTTGAAAAACGCGAAATTCAGGCAAGACTGAGCCAGGCCTTTAAAGGCCTGGCTCAGGGCAGGCTGGAAAAGCATTCGGGCAAGGTGCGGGACTGGTATACCCTCGACGATGAACAGCGCCTCTTGGTGACCACGGATAGGCTTTCGGCCTTCGACCGTGTCGTCGGTGCCGTACCCTGGAAGGGCCAGGTCCTTAACGAACTTTCGGCGTGGTGGAACCGAAAGAGTGCCGATATCGTGGACAACCACCTGCTTTCTGTCCCGGACCCCAATGCCTCGGTGGTCAGGCTGGCTTCGCCCCTGCCCGTGGAGGTAATCGTGCGGGGCTACATCACCGGCGTCACCTCCACAGCCCTCTGGTATCGTTACTCCCAGGGGGAGCGGAGTATTTACGGCTACTCTTTTCCCGAAGGGCTCAAAAAAAACCAGCGCCTGCCCGAGCCGATCATAACCCCCACCACCAAAGCCCTCCCCGGATTCCACGACGAACGGCTTACGGTAGCGGAAGTGGTCGAAAAGGGATACCTGCAGAAAGCCATCTGGGAAAGGGTCATGGAAGTCTCCCTCGCGCTCTTTGACCGGGGGAGCAACATAGCCGCCGATGCGGGACTCATTCTCGTGGACACCAAGTACGAGTTTGGCCTGGCCCCCGACGGCACGCTCTTACTTATAGATGAAATCCATACCCCCGACTCTTCCCGTTTCTGGAAGGCCGAAAGTTACCAGAAGCGCCTCGGCGAAGGCCTGGAGCCCGAGCTTTTCGACAAAGAATTCGTCCGACTCTGCTACGCCGAGGTCGGCTACCGTGGAGACGGCGAACTGCCGCTTCTTACAGACTCCGTGTGGACCGATACCGCACTTTTATACCAAAAAGCCTATGAACTCCTCACGGGCGAGCCATTCAATCCCGGGTCCTATCCGGTGGAATCCAGGCTCGTCGCCAATCTCGCCGAGAAGGGGATCGAAGTATGAAGAACAGAAAGGTGCTCATCCTCATGGGGGGAAAATCCGACTCGAATCATGCAGCCCGGATAATAGATTTCCTGAACAAGTTTGGGATCCCCAGCGAAACCAGGATCGCCTCGGCACACAAGACGCCCGAAAAGCTTATGTCCATCCTCGCCGAGGAAAAGAAAAAGGGCGAGGTAGGTGTCTTCATTACCATCGCCGGCCTTTCCAACGCCCTCTCAGGCGTGGTGGAGTTCTCCACCGAGCTTCCGGTCGTAGCCTGTCCTCCTCCCAGCGAAGCCTTCGCCGGCGCGGACATCTTTTCTTCGCTGCGCATGCCCCCAGGGGTAGCCGTTGCTACCGTCCTCGATCCCAGGAACGCAGCCCTCTTCGCCGCGAAAATCCTGGCGATCGGAACGCCTGAAATCGGCGAAAAAATCAGGGCTTTCCAAAAAGAAGCACGAGACAAGATCGAGACCGACGACGCAGGCATAGGCGGCGAACTATATACCCAGGACGCTGGACGATGAATCCCTTCTTGCCCCCTCCTTTTGCCGAGGCTAAGGAAGAGTGTGGCGTCATGGCCATTTATGCGCCCGGCAGGGACGCAGCCCGGCTCATCTATTACGGACTTTTCGCCCTCCAGCACAGGGGCCAGGAGTCCGCGGGCATCGCTGCCTTCGATGAACATTCACTGACCGTAAAGAAAAATCAGGGCCTTGTGTCCCAGGTTTTTTCCGAAGCCGATATCGAAAGCCTCTCCGGGCCTCTGGCGATAGGACACAACCGCTACTCCACCACCGGCAGCTCGAGCAGCAGGAACATTCAGCCCTTTCTTATCGATTCCAAATACGGACCCATGGCGCTGGCCCACAACGGCAATCTGGTGAACGCCGGTGAAATCCGGATCAGGCTCCTGGACAAGGGCGTAGGTCTCACCTCGGCCAGCGACACCGAGCTCATGATCATGGATCTGGCCGGCTCTCCAAAACGCCTCTGGATGAGCAGGATCAAGGCAGCGATGGGCGGCTGGACCGGAGCCTTTTCCTTTGTCCTTCTCACCAGGGAAGGAGTCTTCGCCGCCAGAGATCCCTGGGGTCTGCGCCCCCTTGCCTACGGATTTACCGCCGAAAAAGCCTTCGTGGCGGCTTCCGAGACCTGTGCCCTTTCCACCCTAGGCTGCCGAGAAATCCATGAAATCGAGCCTGGCCAGATCGTCTTCTGCGACAACAAAGGCAGGATCAGCAGCGATAAACTGACTGGTCTCAAGGCTAAGGGCATCAGACAGGCCTCCTGCCTTTTCGAGTTTGTCTATTTTTCCCGCCCCGACTCGGTATGGAACGGGCTTTCCGTTCACGAAGTGCGACGGATCTTCGGCGCCCGCCTCGCCATCGACTCGCCGGTGGACGCCGACCTGGTCATCCCCGTTCCCGATTCGTCCATCTCCGCCGCCATAGGCTATTCCGAAGCCTCGGGCATCCCCTACGGCGAAGCGTTCGTAAAGAACCGTTATATCGGCAGAACCTTTATCGAACCCTCAAATTTCCTGCGCAAGCGGGGCGTTTCCCTCAAGTTCAACGTGCTGACCGATTCGGTGAGAGGGAAGCGAATCGTCGTAATCGATGATTCAATTGTCCGGGGCAACACTATCAGGCCCCTGGTCGCGCTGCTTAAAAATGCCGGCGCCAGGGAAGTCCACGTACGCGTTTCCAGCCCCCCGGTGCGGTTCCCTTGCATGATGGGCGTCGATATGGGAGAGCGGAAAGACCTGATCGCCAATATTCTGCCCCTGGAAGATTTGGCCAAGTGGAGCGGGGCCGAGTCCCTGGCCTACCTTTCCCTGGAAGCAGCGGGCAAGGCTGTGGGAGACCTTGGCGCGTACTGCACCGCCTGCTTCTCCGGCGAGTACCCCTTTGACGTTGATTTCTCCGAGGCCAAGGACCGTTTTGAATTCTAGCCCTCTCGAAGCATGAAGGAAGGATAGCACTATGAACCTGCTTGTTGTCGGATCGGGAGCCAGGGAACATACCCTGGCCTGGAAACTCTCCAGTTCCAGCCTCGCCGGCCGGCTCTACTGCGCTCCGGGTAATGCCGGCACCGCTAGTCTGGGCACCAATCTGAATATCCGGGCGGACGACATCCCCGGCATTCTCCAGGCAGTCCTCGACTACGGCATCGATATGGTCGTCGTTGGACCAGAGCTTCCCCTTTCCCTGGGCCTGGCTGACCAGCTTCAGAAGCTTCGCCCAGCCAGGCCCCCGCTCTGTTTTGGACCCAGCGCAGCGGCGGCGCGCATAGAATCCTCTAAAAGCTTCGCAAAATCTTTCATGCGGCGGCACGGCATTTCAACCGCCGAATTCAAGATCTTCAACAATGCGGACGATGCTCTGCGCTTCGTCCAGTCACCGCCCTGGCCCTTTGTCATAAAGGCGACAGGCCTGGCTTCAGGCAAGGGGGTTTTCCTCCCCGACAGTCCTGAGGAAGCCATAGTCGTTATCGAGTCCCTCATGAAAGAAAAGAGCTTAGGCGATGCGGGCTCGGAGCTGGTCATTGAAGAAAGACTAACAGGGGAGGAACTCTCCCTTCTGGGTTTCTGCGACGGCAACAGCGTCAAGGCAATGCCGCCTTCCCAGGATCACAAGCGCCTTTTAGAAAACGATATAGGACCCAACACGGGGGGTATGGGCGCTATCGCCGCAGCTTCCCCTGGGGCGATGGCCAAGGCCCAGGCTTTAGCCGAAACCTTCCTTCTCAAAGCCTGCCGAGGACTAGCCGAGGAAGCTTCGCCCTTCGTCGGCACCCTCTATGTCGGCCTCATCATGACCAAGGACGGGCCTAAAGCCTTAGAGTACAACTGCCGTTTCGGCGACCCAGAGACCCAGGCCCTCTTGCCCCTGCTGGACTCCGATCTGGGAGAGCTCATGGTCGCCTGTGTCCAGGGAAGGTTGGATAGCTACCCTATCCAATGGAAGCACGGTGCCTGCGCCACCGTGGTTCTCGCCTCCGAGGGCTATGCCCAGAGTTCTGAGCCCGACCAAGCCCGCGCTCTGGTCGATTTTGGTGGAGCAGCTGACAGTTTCGTCTTCCATGGTGCCACTCGCCTCTCCAGTTCAGGCGACCTCTTGGCCGTAGGCGGACGTCTGCTCTCAGTCTCTGCCTGGGCTGACTCCCTTTCGGCCGCCCTTCGGGCGGCCTACTCCCGCCTCGCCCTCATCGACCTGCCCAGAAGCAGGTACAGAAGGGATATCGGCAGGGGCAGAAGCCTCGTGGCGGATTTTAGCGGCGCAAGCCCCGCCGCGGCCCGCAGCACAAAGGCGAAAGATAGCGCTGCCAGCAGGTACGCCGCGGCGGGCGTGGACATCGAAGCGGGGGAAAAGGCCGTGGAGCTCATGGCTGCGGCGGTGCGCTCCACCTATGGACCGGAGGTTCTGGCGGGCATAGGCTCCTTCGGCGGCATGTACGATGCCGCGGGCCTCGCGGGCATGGAAGAACCTGTCCTTGTAGCCTCTACCGACGGCGTAGGCACCAAGGTAAAGCTCGCCTCCCAGTTTGAAAGCTTTTCCACCATAGGCATGGATATAGTCAATCACTGCGTGGATGACATCCTGGTCCAGGGCGCCAAGCCCCTCTTCTTCCTGGACTACATCGCCTCGTCCAGGCTCGAACCATCCATGGTCGCCGCTGCGGTCGCCGGCATGGCCGAAGCATGCAGGAATTCCGGCTGCGCCCTCATTGGGGGCGAGACCGCCGAGATGCCCGGGGTGTATCTCCCTGACGAATTCGACCTGGCGGGAGCTATCGTCGGTGTGGTGGAGAAAGGCCGAAGACTGCCTTTGGCAGAGATCAAGGCCGGGGATCTCCTGGTGGGCTTTTCTTCTAGCGGGCTCCATACCAACGGATTCTCCCTGGCCCGCAGCGTCTTTTCCGACGAGGATTACCTGAACCATGAGAAGATCCTCGGCAAGCCGCTCCACCAAGCCCTTTTGGAGCCTCATCGTTCGTATCTTCAGCTTTTGTACCCAATTCTCGACAAAAGACCGGGCATGATAAAAGCCCTTGCCCACATAACCGGCGGAGGCTTTGAAGGCAATGTGCCCAGAGTCCTTCCCGGCAACCTCGATGCTCGACTGCGGGCCGATTCCTGGCCTATGCCGCCCCTTTTCAGGCTCATCATGGAAAAGGGAAGGGTGCAACCCGCGGAAATGTACAGGGTCTTCAACATGGGCATCGGCATGGTCGCCGTACTAGCCCCGGGAAATGTTGAAACCCTTTTAAGCCTAGTACAGGAAAAAGCCTATCTCATCGGCGAACTAGTCCCGGGAGAAGGCAAAGCCATCCTCGATGGGCTGCCGAGGCTGATCCAGGGAGCTAATGAAGCTCCGGCAGCCCCTTCCAAGAAAGGAATGTCACAATGAGCCCCCAGGACAGCGCTCCCGCGCCGCTTAGCTCCCAAAACCCCGATTGTCATGCCTCCGGTTCCCAAAAAGCCCGGTTCGTCATTCTCGTATCGGGCAGGGGCAGCAATCTCCAAGCCTTTTTGGACGCATCACTGAGCGGAAGCCTGGATGCCCGGGCGATCTTCGTGGTTTCTTCCGAAGCCGATGCGCCAGCCCTGGAAAGAGCCAGAAAAGTCGGCGTGCCTGCCCAGGCTTTTCCTTACAGCCGGGACCCCAGCCTGAACAGAGACGCCTCACGCCGGCTTTACGACGAGCGGCTGGCCGATCTTATCCAGCCCTGGAAGCCCGACTACATTTTCCTCTTGGGCTGGATGCGCATTTTAAGCAACGCCTTTGTTCGCCGATTCCCCGGGCGAATCTATAACCTGCATCCTGCGCTGCCCGGTTGCTTCCCCGGCACCGGTTCCATCCAGCGGGCCTGGGAAGCCTCAAGGCGGGGAGAGATCGACCACAGCGGAGCCATGGTTCACCTGGTTCCCGACGAGGGCGTTGATACTGGCCCGGTCCTGGAATCGGAAACGCTCGGCATTTCTCCCGGCCAGAGCCTGGAAGATTTCGAAGCCGAAATGCATAGGCTGGAACACAGACTGGTGCTGCGAGCAGCCGCAAGGCTCTCCGCTGCGCTCGATAAAACTGCAAACGATGTACAAGGAGGTTGATGCTATGCCTACAGCGATTCTGTCCGTATACGATAAAATCGGGTTGATCGAATTTGCCGCTGGGCTCTCGCGCCTGGGCTGGAGTTTTCTCGCCTCCGGCGGTACGGCGGCGGCGCTCAAGTCCGCGGGCTTGGAAACGGAAGAGATCGCCGACTATACCGGCGCCAGAGAAATCCTGGGCGGGAGGGTCAAGACACTTCATCCGGCCATTCACGGAGGCATCCTAGCCCGGTCCAGCGGTGCCGATCTGGCCGAAATAGCAGCCCTGGGCTACAGGGCGGTGGACATGGTGGTCGTGGACCTCTATCCCTTTGAAAAGACCATCGCCGATCCTAGCAGCACTAGGCAGGATATAATCGAAAAAATCGATATCGGGGGGGTTGCCCTGTTGAGGGCAGCGGCAAAAAACCACGAACGGGTCGCTGTGATCAGTTCTACAGAACAGTATTCCCGAGTCCTGTCCGAACTCGAGGGTTCGAAAAACCTCTCCGCCGCTACCCTGCGTGATCTGGCCGGCCAAGCCTTCGCCCGAACGGCTTCCTACGACGCTGCAATAGCCGCGTGGTTTTCCGCCGACGGAATAGCCGGGGCGGCATTGGAAAATGTAAAAGCTGCCGGCGACGACGCATCAGAAAATCCTGTCGCAGCGTCCACCCATCCGGCGATTCTTTCTTTTTCGGGATGGAAGGTGCAGGACCTCCGCTACGGAGAGAATCCCCACCAGAACGCAGCCCTCTACTCGGCTGTGCCGGGTGGATCGCCCATGGCGGGCAGGCTTCTGCAGGGCAAGGAACTCTCATACAACAACATCCTCGATCTGGATGCCGCCTGGCATGCGGTCAGCCGTTTTAAAAACCCTGCGGC
>JAEZSM010000171.1 GCA_023421875.1 Spirochaetota bacterium
TATATCTATCCCAGCAGTTCAAGCTGGGAATCGTCGCTCAGGACCCGAAAGAATCAGGCAAACGGCGACTGCTCAACCTGGGGCACAGCTTTGGCCATGCCCTGGAATCTGCCAGTGGTATGCCCCACGGCTTCGCAGTCTCCCTAGGCATTGGCCTCGCCACATCATACGCCTATTCCAGGGGGAGGATGGAGGAAACGGAGCTGCATCGAATACTCAACCTCCTTTCCGCCTGCGGCCTGCCGGTCAGCCTCGGAGCGTACGATTTAGACGGATCTTTGAAAAAGAAGGCCGCCGAGCTCTTGTTCATGGATAAAAAGCGTGTGGGCAGGCAGATGCATTTTATCCTGCCCGAAGGAATAGGAGCGGTAAAGATCGAGAAAATCCCGGTGGATGAGCTTCTTTCTTTTCTACTAAAGGACAGCGCATGAATAGTTTTGGACGACTCTTCAGGGTGGAGCTTTTTGGCGAATCCCACGGACCTGCGGTGGGCGTGCTCATCGATGGCTGTCCCCCAGGCTTGCCCCTCTCGGCCGAGGATTTCGAAGCAGACATGGCAAGGCGTAGGGCTGGAGCCGCTGGCACAACTCCTCGCAGGGAAGCGGATCAGGTGAGTATTCTTTCGGGCATTCATGGTGGTTTCAGCACAGGTTCTCCTATCTGCCTCAGCATTCCCAACAGAGACACTCGCTCCGCCGACTACGAGCAGTTCCGTGCTGTGCCCAGGCCTGGACACGCGGATTTTACCAGCATGAAAAAATACTCGGGCTTTTCCGACCCCCGAGGCTCGGGGCATTTTTCAGGCCGAGTTACCGCGGGTCTCGTGGCCGCCGGGGTTATAGCGAAAAAAATGCTACCCTTCGCCAGGTTCAGGACCGAAGTGCGCTCTAGTCGGGAAGGCCAGAGCCTGAATGCGATCGTAGCCGAGGCTGTAGCCAGAAAGGATTCGATTGGGGCGGTTGTAGAAGTGGTGGTGCAGGGATTGCCGGTAGGACTCGGAGAGCCCTTCTTCGACGCCTGCGAAAGCGTCCTGGCCCATATACTCTTTGCCGTGCCGGCCGTGCGGGGTCTCGAGTTCGGAGACGGATTCGCCGCAGCAGGAATGTTCGGCTCTGAACACAACGACCCCATCGTAGACGCTTCGGGAAAAACCAGCAAGAACGGCGCAGGGGGCATCAATGGAGGCATCAGCAACGGAAATGACCTGCTACTGCGAGTTGCTGTCAAGCCGGCCTCATCAATCGCCCGAGTTCAGCAAAGCTATGATTTTTCCAAGAACACGATGACAGAACTTTATATTGAAGGCCGCCACGATGCCTGCATCGCACTGCGGAGCGCGGTGGTCATAGAAGCTGCAATCGCCATTGGCCTAACCGACCTGTATCTCGCCAATAGAGGTCTTTATGCCCGCGACACTGAAACCCCATGGAGGAACGCATGACCCTCGAGGACCTGAGGCTGGATATCGACAAGATCGATATGAAAATCACGTCACTGCTCAACCAGCGCATCGAAAAAGCCCTGCTTACTAAAAAGCTCAAGAAAAACATCGAAGATACCGGCAGAGAAAAACTCGTGCTGGACAAGATACGGCACGCGAGCAACTGCCTGCTGGAACCCGACTTCACCGAAGGGCTGTACAAAACTATCATCGGCGAAACCAAGCGGATTCAGGCTACCGACCAGCGAACCATCGGCTTCCAGGGCGAGCACGGCGCCTACAGCGAAGTGGCAGCCAGAGCCCTGTACCCAAGCGGCGCCATGATCCCCTGCAGGGAGTTCTCCGATGTATTCGACATGATCGAAGAAGGCTTGATCGACTGCGGCATTGTTCCCGTAGAGAATACCCTGGGCGGCCTCGTCGGCCCGGTCAACTCCATTCTCATTTATACTCATCTCAAGATAATCGCAGCCATCGATATGCCCGTCCGGCACTGCCTCCTCTGCGCACCTGGTGCCGATCACCGGGAACTCAGACAAGTCTGGTCGCACACGCAAGCCCTCTCTCAGTGCAGGAATTTCATAGCCCGAAACCGCCTTGAGCCGCTGCAGCATTATGATACCGCCGGTTCCGCCAGAGACCTGGCAGAGCTCAGACCAAAGGGCGTAGCTGCCATAGCCAGCAAGTTTTGCTCGGAACTGTACGGTCTAGAAATAATTAAGGAGGACATCCAGGATTCCGAGCACAACAGAACCCGCTTCTTTGTGCTCTCCATGGATCAGGGCGATCAGGACGGCGACCGTTGCTCAGCAGTTTTTACAGCCGGCGACAAGGCTGGCTCCCTCTTTGCCGTGCTCAGCGTCTTTGCCAAGGCTTCAATCAACCTCACCAGAATCGAATCTGTGCCTGACAAACCAGGGACCTACGCGATTTTTATCGACTTCGAAGGTTCGATAAAAGATCCCAAGGTTGAAGCCGCGGTCAAGGCGGTCTCGGACATGGCCGAGGATTTCAGGATACTCGGCTGCTATAGGGAAACGAGGATACAGCAATGAGAATATTCATACTCGGCACCGGCAAGATGGGAGCCTGGCTCACCGAAGAACTCTGCTGGAATCACGAAGTCTGGGTACATGACGCAGACCCCTTAAAAATGAAATACTTCATGAAGGTGCATCGCATTCTCGATCTTGCGGAGCTGGACGATGTAAAACCCGAACTCTTCATCAACTCGGTCGCCCTGGGCAATACGACCAAGGCTTTCGACGCGGTCCTTCCCCACATTCCCCAGACCTGCATCCTGGCGGACATCGCGTCGGTAAAAAACGGACTCCAGGACTACTACAGCTCACTCGGCAGACCCTTTGTATCGAGCCACCCCATGTTCGGACCAACCCTGGCCAACATACGGGATCTGAAAGACGAGAGCGCGATCATAATCTCCGAATCCTGTGAAGCGGGTAAAGCTTTTTTCAGAGAACTCTACAGCAAGCTTTCAATCAAGATCTTCGAATATAGCTTTGAAGAGCACGACAAGACCGTGGCCTACTCGCTCGCGACACCCTTCGCCTCTTCCATGGTCTTCGCCGCCTGCATGCGCAAGCAGGAAGCGCCGGGAACCAATTTTAAGCGGCATATGACCTCCGCAAAAGGGCTCCTGGCCGAGGACGACAGGCTGCTCACCGAAATAATGTTCAACCAGTACACGATCCGGCAACTGGAGCTCATCAACTCGAAACTGAGTTACCTCACCCATATTATCAGGCAGCGGGATTACGAAGAAATGAAAAAGTTTTTGGATACCCTGAGGCAGAACATAGCCGACTAGGGTTTTAAGCGTCTCAATCAAATTCTGAGCGAATCCAAGTCCTGGAAAAAATTAGGCCAGGACTTGGCTACGCACTCAGCCCCATCGATTGCCACCGGAGCTTCGGCCGCCAAAGCCGCTACGGCAGCGGCCATGGCGATACGGTGATCGCCCCAGGCCTGGACCCTGCCCCCCGCCGGCGTATCGCCGTAAATAATCAGACTATCGCCCTG
>JAEZSM010000018.1 GCA_023421875.1 Spirochaetota bacterium
TCCGTGCTCGAGGGGGTTCCCACGACGCGTTTTTCTATTGTCACCGGCACGCCCATTTTTCGGATTCGTTCGAGATAGGGAGTAAAACTCCCTCTGACCGAGCGCCGAGCCACATGGATCGAATGGCTGAACTCGACCCCCGACAGCGAAGCTTGCCGCCTCCAGACCCGCAGATCTTCTTCCAGAAAATCGGTCGCTATGGGCAGGACGTCGGAGCCGATAAGATGGGTGAGCTCGAGCTTCATACCCGTGTGCATGGCCACGAAGCGTCGGACAATCTCGATGGTATCAGCGTTGGCCCCGATATCCAAAGGCAGAATAAAAGGCTCGAACAAACCGGTCAGTTGCATTTTCGTTATCTGATAGCGGAATGAATAATCGGTTTTCTGCGGCTTACCCTGATTCTGTGCTCCCTCGGGCACTGCAATGAGGATGTCTGAGCTGTTGGAAGGCGAGGCGAGAAGCCGCAGGGCAATGGTAAGATGGGTGAGCTGGAAGGGGTCGAAGGAACCGATGTAGAGGGCCACCCTGGCAACGCCGCCAGGATACCTGACGATTTTTGGGTAATCCCTGGTATCCAGGGGCTGTATTTCCCCCCTGGCGGCTTTGGCGTCGATATCGAACAATGCCTGAACGATAAGCTGTTCGTAGTAGGCGTAATCCCTGAGCTCTCCCGTTCCGAGATAGCCGAGATGAGGAAGCGACTCGAAAATCTTCTTCAGTCGCTTGGCGAGAAGTTCTACCTTCGAGTTGGAAAACTTGGAAGGCCACAGACACGGAAATCCCAAGCCCTTGTGTACGGAAGGCCCCTGTCCTTCGGATCGATCCATTGCTACAGTATTCATTGAAAAAACGAAAAAGGCAATCAAATTTGTTGCTTACTAATAAATATATAATTATCGATTCAAGCAATGCCTTCTCGCCTTGTTAAAGTATTTTTATATTTATCACATTTTATAGATAATTTTTTCTTGACATTAAAAAAAAAGAATGCATACTGAAGGCTGACACATTCTGGAACCATTGCTGTACCTGACTGTCTTGCACTTCGGTTCGAAGAGGACAAGGAGGCCGTATGCAAACGACCCTTTCCAGGCAATCAAGTCCCGGCATCGAAGCGATAATCAAACAAAACAAGGGGACATCGGGAGCGCTGCTCAAGGTTCTTGAGCATGTGCAGGAAGAGGATCCCAAGCATTACCTGTCGGAATCCTCCATGCGGGATATCGCCAAACATATGGAAGTCCCGCTTTCCCAGGTATACTCCATGGCCACCTTTTATTCCTTTTTTAATTTAAAACCCCAGGGCAAGCACTCCATCGTCGTCTGCAGAGGTACTGCCTGCCATACCAGGGGATCCCTTGCCCTGCTCAACGAAGCGCTCTCGAGAATGGGCATCCAGGAATTCAAGGAGGAAGAAGAGAACTCTGCAACGAGTCTCGACGGTTTCGCCTCTATCCGCACGGTAGCCTGTTTCGGCCAGTGCGCTCTGGCGCCGGTAGTCATGATAGACGGTGTCGTCAAATCTCGTATGACTATCGGTAAGCTCGTTCACCTCCTGGAAAAAATGAAAAAAGGAGGCGCTGAATGAAAACCCTCACCGATCTGGGAACCCTCCGTAAAGAAGGCCTTTCCCACCTGTGCAACGAAAAACCCTGGATCTCCGTCGGCCTAGGCACCTGCGGTATCGGCAACGGAGCCGATGAGGTTTTCAAAGCCCTCCAGGAAAAGGCTAGGGCAGACAAACTGGATCTGCAGGTTCGGCGGGTAGGCTGCTTCGGTTTCTGCGCCGCCGAGCCCATGGTCATGGCCTATCGCCCCGGCAAGCCCGTGCTGATGTTTTCCGAGGTAAAAGCATCCAAGGCTCCGGCCCTGCTCCGCGGCATGGCCGATGACGCCGCCTTCGACAAGCTGGCAAAAATGGCGGAGGCTAAAATAGAATCCTGGGACTTCCGGACTCATTCACTTACATTCGGCGAAGGCTATCCCTTCCTCCCTGCATGGAAGGAACTATCCTTTTTCAAAGGCCAGGAAAAACTGGTCCTGCGGGACTGCGGCCTTATCGACCCTGAGCGCATCGATGAGTACGTAGGCGTCGGCGGCTACTCGGGCCTGATAAAAGCCCTCAGCACCATGACTCCCGACTCTATCATCGAAGAGGTAAAGAAATCGGGTCTCAGGGGCCGTGGAGGAGCTGGCTTCCCCTCCTGGAAAAAGTGGAGGATCATGCGGGACAACGTCCTCGCCAAGCCAGGCGATGCCTATGTGATCTGCAACGCCGACGAAGGCGACCCCGGCGCCTACATGAACCGGAACGAAATAGAATCCGACCCCCACATGCTGCTGGAAGGAATTATCATCGGCGCCTACGCCATGGGAGCGACCAAGGGCATCGTCTATGTACGAGCCGAATATCCCCTTGCGGTAGAACGCTTTACTAAGGCCCTCGAACAGGCCAGGAGCGCCGGACTCCTGGGCAAGAACATACTCGGCAGCAAGTTTAGCTTCGATATAGAAATAGTCACGGGAGCCGGTGCCTTCGTCTGCGGCGAGGAAACCGCCCTTATCGCTTCGATCGAAGGAAAGGCGGGCAGGCCCATGCCGCGCCCACCCTTCCCCGCCCAGCAGGGTTTGTACGGCAGGCCGACCACCATCAGCAACGTGGAGACCTGGTGCAACATCCCCCTCATCATATCCCGGGGAGGAGAGTTCTTCGCCACCTTTGGCACGGAAAACAGCAGGGGAACCAAGGTCTTCTCCTTCGTGGGGAAGGTACGCAATACCGGCCTCGTGGAGTTGCCCATGGGCTCCACCCTGGAAAGCGCTGTCTACGGGATCTGCGAAGGCATGGGGCCCAAGAAAAAGATCAAGGGCCTTCAGTCCGGCGGCCCCTCGGGGGGCTGCATTCCCGCCTCCCTTTTTAAAACACCGATAGATTATGAACACCTGACCGAGCTGGGGGCTATCATGGGTTCCGGCGGCATGGTGGTCATGGATCAGGACAACTGCATGGTGGACGTTGCCCGCTACTTTATCAGCTTTACCGCCAATGAATCCTGCGGCAAGTGTACTCCCTGCCGGGAGGGTACCTCCCAGATGCTCAACATCCTCCAAGGAGTATCCAACGGGGAGGCCAGCGAACAGGACCTCAAAACCCTTGAAACCCTGGCGTTGGCAGTAAAGGATTCTGCCCTCTGCGGCCTAGGCCAGACCGCGGCCAATCCTGTGCTCACCACCCTGAAGTATTTCAGGGACGAGTACATACAGCACATAAAGGCCAAGCGCTGCCCCGCGGGCATCTGCGAAAACCTCTACGTGGCGCTCTGCGAGTCCTCCTGCCCCCTGCATATGAACATTCCAGGTTACCTGCAGCTTCTCAAGGAAAACAGGATCGAAGATGCCTTCGAACTTACACTGCGGGAAAACCCCCTGCCCGGGGCGCTTGGAAGAATCTGCCACTTCCACTGTAGAATGCGCTGCCGCCGGGATATGTTGGACGAGTCGGTATCCCAGGGCGAGATCCACCGCTACCTGGCCGATACTATGTACAAGATGGGCAGGGAAAAGTCCATCTACAACAAGCTCATTAAAGAAAAACTCTCTCCCAGCGGCAAGAAAATCTCCATAGTCGGCGCGGGGCCTGCAGGTCTTTCCGCAGCCTTCTGGCTCAGCAGGCTGGGACACGAGGTAACCGTCTACGATGCAGAGCAGGAAGCAGGCGGAATCCTGCGCTGGGGCATCCCCGCTTATCGCCTGCCCAAGGATGTCCTGAAAAAGGAAATAGCCTTCATCCAAAAGCTGGGCGCCCGGTTCATCTTCAATACGAGGATGGAGACCAAGGATCAATGGCAGCGTCTTCTGGACGCTTCCGACGCGGTAATCGTTGCCGTGGGTGCCGGCCATGAGATAGCCCTGGGCATTCCCGGCGAAGATTTGAAGGGAGTAATCGGCGCTGGGGAGTTCCTCAAGAAAATCAGCGAAAACCAAAAGCAAAAGATCGGCAGCGATGTCGTGATCGTCGGCGGCGGTAATTCGGCAATCGACGCCGCTCGCTCCGCCCTCAGGATGGGCGCCACCGTAACCCTGGTGTACCGTAGGGCCCGTTCCGACATGCCCGCCAACGCCGAGGAGCTCAATGGGGCACTGGAAGAAGGCATTTCTGTCCTCTGCATGACCCAGCCCATCGAGGTGCTCGGAAAAACGGAAGGATCCTCCAAAAAAGTGAGCGCGCTCAAGGTACAACGCATGAAGGCAGGACCTGTGGATAGCTCAGGCCGGCCTACTCCGGTTCCCACCAATGAATTCTACGAGATTCCCTGCGATTCGATCATTGTGGCAATCGGCGAGAAAGTGCAGATCCCTGGGCTGGAAGATCTTGACATCCAGATGCAGAGAGACGGCCGCCTGAAAGTAGATCCCTACTCCCTGCGATCGGCGAACAGCAAGCTCTTCGCCTGCGGCGATGCGGTGATGGGTCCTGCTACGGCAGCCGAAGCGATGGGCCAGGCCAGAGTTGTCTCGGAAGTGCTGGATGAAGCCCTGAGCGGCCAAAAGCGCTTCTTCAAGCTTTTCAGGCACTTCGAATACAAGATGGAAGTGCCCACAAAGCTCACCAAGGCTAAAATGACCAGAGCCATCTTCATACCGGTGGACGCCCGAAAGAATAATTTCATGGAGATCTCCCTGGGATACACGGGCGAACAGGCCAGGATTGAGGCGGAGCGCTGCCTGCGCTGCGACGTCCGGGACCGCAAGCGCGAGACCTACAGCGCTCCGGTACAGGAATAAGGGGGAAGCCATGGAACAGAAACTTGTTTCCATAACCGTGGACGGAAAGACGGTAGCAGTAGATCCGGGGATGAATCTTATCGAAGCCTGCGCCACGGCGGGCGCGAAGATCCCCACGCTCTGCTACATGAAGGATGTCTCGGCCAATGCTTCCTGCGGT
>JAEZSM010000083.1 GCA_023421875.1 Spirochaetota bacterium
GGCCTGTGGTTTTGGCGAATTTTGCCCAGGCCGCTCATGCGGCTTCCCGCAATGGTGGGGTCCTGGAATCGAAAATCTCGGGAGATGAGGCCTGAGGAGAAGAGGCCGTTGTTGGGGCCGACGATGACGCGATTCTTTTTGGCGTCCACGCCCAGGACGTAGAGGGGCTCGGGACCGATGCTGATGCCCAGGCCGCGGCGCTGGCCGATGGTGTAGAAGGGCAGGCCACGGTGTTGACCGAGTACCTTGCCCTTGGTGTCCACGATGTCGCCGGGTTCGGGCTGGGAGTTTTCGAAGAGGGGAGTGTAGTCGCCCCCGGCCACGAAATCCTGGCTTTCGGGTTTTTCGGCCACTTCCAAATTAAGGGCAAGCGCGCGCCTACGCACTTCATCCTTGGTGAGTTCGCCTAGGGGAAAGAGGATGCGCTCCAGGCGCGGCGATTCAAGGCCATAGAGGAAGTAACTCTGGTCCTTGCTTGTATCGGCGGCGGTTTTGAGGAAGGTGACGCCGTTGCGGCTTTCCTTACGCACGTAGTGGCCGGTGGCGAAGTAGTCGAATTCCAGGCCCGCCTCATGGGCCTTGTCCACCAGGAAGCCGAACTTGAGTTCCCTGTTGCAGATGATGCAGGGGTTGGGGGTGCGCCCTGCGTTGTATTCGGCCCTGAAGTACTCCAGAACTCTGGCTTCGTATTCCTCCGAGAGATCGATCACCTTATAGTCTATGCCTAGGCGGGCGGAAATGGCTTCGCAGGCGACAATGTCTTCTTCTTCGCCTGGGCCGAAGCAGGCGTGCTTGAGGCCTTCCTGGATCTTGTAGGCGCCCTTCCAAATCTTCATGGTGAGGCCGATAACCTTATAGCCGGATTCGACTAAAAGGGCGGCGGCCAGGGCCGAGTCCACGCCGCCGGAGAGGCCGACGGCTACGGTTGTTGTTGTGCTCATATCGTCGGGGAGTATACTGGTAATCCTCTATGCTGTGCTAGATTGTGCCCTGGCCGCCGCATTGCGCAAAAGCAGCGCGTGATATAGTATTCGGCCTGTGTCGGTCATAGGTCCGGCGCTTGAAACGCCCTGTAGAATCCGGCTTTTAAACGTGAATTTAGTGCCGGCTTCCTTGGGGTAATAAGGAACACAATACCATGCAGGATGTCTTCATCGGGTTTACTTCGATCACATGGAAGATGCTGTTGATGTACGGTATCGGGGGCATACTTATCTGGCTCGCGGTAAAGAAAGAATACGAGCCCATGCTCCTCCTGCCCATCGGCTTTGGGGCAATTTTGGTGAACCTTCCACTGTCGGTGGTGTGGGAGCACGAAGGGGCTTCGGGCTTTTTGAAGATTCTCTACGATGGGGGCATTGCAAACGAACTCTTTCCCATTCTGATCTTTATCGCCGTAGGGGCTATGATCGACTTCGGCCCTCTGTTCAAGAATCCCATGATGATATTCTTCGGAGCGGCCGCTCAGCTGGGCATTTTCACCACTATGCTCCTGGCCACCCTTTTAGGTTTCGATCTCAAGACCGCGGCCAGCATCGGCATAATTGGGGCGGCGGACGGCCCCACGGCCATCTACGTGGCCAACAAGTTCGCCAGGGAGTACCTGGGACCTATATCGGTGGCGGCCTATTCCTACATGTCTTTGGTGCCCCTGATTCAGCCGCCGGTGATCCGCGCCCTCACCACCAAGAAGGAGCGGACGATCCACATGACCCTGCACGAGTCATCAGCGCCCAAGTGGCTCAAGATTCTCTTCCCCATCGTGGTGACCATGATCGCTGGATTTGTGTCGCCCATGTCGGTGCCTTTGGTGGGTTCGCTGATGTTCGGCAACCTGATCCGCGAGTCCGGGGTCCTGGAACGGCTTTCCCAGACGGCTCAGAACGAGCTGGCCTACCTGGTTACCCTGCTTCTGGGCATCACCATCGGATCGTCCATGACGGCCGACAAGTTTCTCAACTATCAGACCCTCCTCATTTTGGGCATGGGGCTTCTGGCCTTCGTGTTCGATACCGCCGGCGGCGTGCTTTTCGCCAAGCTGGTGAACCTGTTCCTGCCCAAGGACAGGAAGATCAACCCGATGATCGGCGCCTGCGGCATTTCGGCCTTCCCCATGTCGGCCCGGGTAATCCAGAAGATGGCCAACCAGGACGAAAAGGGGAATATCATTCTCATGCAGGCGATCAGCGCCAACGTATCCGGCCAGCTGGGATCGATTATTGCTGGCGGCATGATCCTCGCCCTCGTGCCCTTGCTTGTAGGCTAATAAAGGAGACCAGAGGTGAATTCAATCATCGAAAACTTAAAATATGCTTCTACCAGCGTTCAGGCCTTGGGCGTGAGCTTAGGCGGCCTCATCGGCGTTTTCGCCACCCTGGGGCTGTTTTTCGTCCTCATCTGGCTGGCCAACAAGGTGAGTGCAGCTAAAAAGAGCTGAAGGGTTAAGAAAACAACAGAAAACCAGGGGTGTCTCCAGCCAGGTGTGAAAATTGGCTCAATCGATTGCTAAATAGTATTATTAATAGTACTATCTGGTGAGGAGGCCTACTTTGGCAGGACAGATAACCGCTAACGATCTAAAGGTAAAGGGTATTGGGGCCATTGATGAGATGGCCGCTGATAATGAAGAAGTTATCATTTCCGTCCGGGGAAGACGAAAATACGTTGTACTGCCATTGGATAAGTATAATCAGCTGAGAGAATACGAATTGGATGCCGCGATTCAGGAATCCAGACAGGATATAGCGGAGGGAAAATTCTTTTCTGGGTCTATCGAAGATCATTTGAAAAGAGTGGGGAATGTATAATCTACTCTTCACTGTCTCTTATGAAGCGAGGGCCAGGAAGTTCCTGAAACGTCATCCGGAAATGAAGAAGCAATATGCGAAGACTCTGCAGCTCCTGGAGTTAAATCCGTTTCACCCATCGTTGCGGCTGCATCAGTTTAAGACTGTCAATTTTGAAGGGTATTCTGTATCCATAAATCTTACGTATAGGATCTCTCTTGAGTTTTTGATTTCCGGCAAGGAAATTCTCCTCGTTAGGCTTCCTTGACCGCCCGGGCCAGTTCCCGGCCGCGCTCGTAGAGAAGTTCGAGGGTGTCTTCGTCGGCGGCGCCCGCCCATTCTACGGCTTCCAGTGAGTTCCACTTGAGGGGCGCTATTTTATTCTCGTATTCCTTGCGGGCGCCGCCCACCCAGCCAAAGCTGCCGATGCGTAACACCTTCCTATACCAGACATGCTTGCGCTCGAAAATGTCCAACACATAAGCCATAGGAGGGAACATCTTATATTCGTAGGTGGGCATGGCGACGACCAGGCCTTCGCTCTTGTAGGCGTCGGAGAGCACCCAGGACGCATCCTCGTTGGGTACTCTGTGAATAGTGTAGGGGACCCCTTCTTCCTCGATACCCTCGATGACGGCCGCCAAGCCTTTTTCGGTATTACCGTACATGGAACCCCAGACTATAGCAATTTCCTTCTCCCGGGGACCTTCCAAATAGTTGGCATAGCGGAGGTAGCGCTCGATGATCTCTCCGGGATTCTGGCGCCAGACCATGCCGTGGCTGGGGGCGACCACCTGGATGTCCAGACCGGATACCTTGTCGATAGCCCGCTTAACGAAGAGGCCGAAGCTGGCCACGATGTTGGAATAATAGCGCAGGGATTCGGACTCGAAAAAGGCGTGTTCTTCGTCGCTAAACTGATCGTCGAAGACCCGGTCGCCCAGAGCGCCGAAGGAGCCGAAGGCATCGCAGGAAAAGAGCACGCCCCCGTCGGCTGCCCAGGTCATCATAGTCTCAGGCCAGTGAACGTTAGGTGCTTCAAAGAAGTCCAAGGCAAAGCCGTCGCCCAGCTCCAGCCTGTCCCCGGTCTTGACCACGCGCAGACCGTCTTCGATCTTGTAAAAGCTTCGCAGAAGGTCGATGCCCTTGGCGGTGGAGATTATTTCTGCATTGGGGTTAATGGCTCTGAATTCGTTGAGCCAGCCTGTGTGGTCGGGCTCGAGGTGATTGAGAATGAGGTAATCCACGTCGTCTAAGCCCAGGCCGATGGAGGCTAACTGGCCTGCCAATTCGCCGGGAGCTCCCACCCAATCGCGAACCAGGTCGATGAGGGCTACCTTTTCAGACTTTACTAGGTATGAATTAAGAGACACCCCGTAGGGTATGGGCCATATTCCCTCAAAAAGGTCGTCGGATTGAATATCTGCATGGAGTGCAAAGATCTTGTCGGTAATGGGGTGGATTTTCATAGCTGCTTCCTTTCCGGAGGATGATCGTGGAGCACATGGCTTCCGCTCACCCTTTAATTAAATCATTCCTTTCATAAAAGGACAACTGGCGGCGTCTTGGGAGCAAATACTTCAGGCTTGCTCCCTGAGAATAGCTGCCTAGTCCGCCCTAGAAGGAGC
>JAEZSM010000088.1 GCA_023421875.1 Spirochaetota bacterium
ACGCCCCCGGTGATTAATGTGCGCATTGATATTCCGCCCCCATGGGGAAACCTTCCTCACACTCGTGTCGCCGCGGCCCTTGCATATTCAAAGTTGCCTCGATGGGGCAAAGCGTAGAGCCGACCAATCATCGTCTATCGCCACATTCCTGTTGGGCGAAAACCCCATAGGCTCCATGAGCTTCCACAGAATGTCGCGGTTGATATCCGATGAATACTTAGGCGATGTCTTTTTAGGAAAGGCTACCCAGAACACAGTGCTCGGGCTCACTCGAGACTTAAGGGGAGGAATTTTGGCGATAACCTCGGCCTCCGACGCGGTAAAGACAAGAATAAAGGCGGCCTTTTTTTCAGAGCCCTCCGCTGGAAGCTCCTCCATAACCTCAGTTTCGGATTTCCATGTGGCTAGAATCGCTTTGAATTCCTTAGGCGCACCCAGAACCACTAAAGGCCCGAGCTTGTAATTCATCTTCTTCAACAAGGCATTCATCATATAATCCTTTTACAGAGCCCGAACTGCCAAGCTCATGACCGGCAACAAGCTTAGACTCGGTATGCTTCGGTGCCCCGTACCGCCAGAATCTCACCAAAGTACACCCGATGGTAATCGTTCTTGGGATAGTGCTCCTCGATGCTCGAATCGAGAAAGTGCTTAGGATCGATGTCTTGCCAGTAAATCTTTTTGCACTCCACTACAAGCTCAGCTTCCTGGAAAGAAGGGGCCGAAACCAGCTTCGAAGCAGCGGGATGAAGCCCTGCGGCGGCGATCTTGTCCCCATCCCTCCCGGACTTGGATCCTAAAAGATTCAGCGCCGGCTTTAATGCTCCGGGCAGTACGCTCAGCGTGAATCCTTCGCTCTTCTCCAGAAGCTCGTAAGTATAACGGGAAGGCCTGACTACCACCTGGAAGAACAGTTTGTTCCATATCTGACCCACCGAACCCCAGGAAATTGTCATGGCATTGTAGGGTTTCGGTTTGAGAGCCTCCACTGTTGAGCCGGGTTTGAAATCTCCTGCTGCCAACAAGAGCCAGCGATTCTTGATGATCATCGGGTCGAATTTGAATCGGTCGAGAGGTATATCGTATAATTCCATAGTACTAGGGTAACCCGAGGCCGGAGTCTGGGTCAACGTTGGACCGAAGTATTGGATGCTGATGTAGTGTGAAGGCACTCTGTTGTAGGGTTACGTGAATGTGATGTTAGGCAAGTATACTTATAAATATACTTGCTATTCTAATAAAACGATTCTATCCTTACCTACGGGAGGATTCTGATGCCCCAGATATCGCTTTACATAGATGAGAAAACACTCAAAAAAGTGGAATCCGCCGCACGAAGCAAAAAAATGTCTATATCCAAATGGGTTGCCGAGCAGCTGCGTTTTTCCATTGAGCCTTCATACCCTCCAGATTTTGAGGATTTATTCGGTTCGGTACATGACGACAGCTTCGTCGCACCGCAGCAGGGGTATTCCGCGGATGACTCAGCAAGGGATGATCTTTAATGTTCTACCTCGATACGAATACCTGTATTTATTTTCTCAACGGCAGATACAAGTCGGTGCGGGGGAAAATTCTTGGTACGCATCCAAGTGAAATTACCATTCCATCTATCGTCAAAGCTGAATTGCTCCTGGGTGCGTATAAAAGCAAGCAACGAGAAGCCAACCTCGAAAAAGTCGAGCGTTTTCTGAAACCCTTCAGGATTCAGGCTTTCGACGATCAAGCGGCTTATGAATACGCGAGTATCCGCTACGAATGCGAGAGCAGGGGTCAATTGGTCGGACCCAATGATTTATTCATTGCGGCGATTGTGAGGTATAATAATGGAGTCCTGGTTACTAACAATATACGCGAGTTCGGCAGGATACCTGGCCTGAAGCTGGAGAACTGGACTGAAGAGCATTAAAAAGGGGAGGGAGCATGCAGGAAAAAGCTAACGGACAATTTTACGCCCCCAAGGGCAAGGCGGCACCGGTATGCGCCAAGGGCCAATTCAAGATAGGCGTCATCGGGATGGATCATGGTCATATATATGGCATGTGTAACGGACTTTCCGAGGCGGGCGCCGAAATAGGGCCGGTGTGGGATCCGGATCCAGCCAAGGTCCAGGGCTTCCTCAAGGCTTTTCCCGGTGCACGAGCGGCTTCATCCGAAGCTGAAGTGCTGGAATCCAACGATCTGCAGATGATCGCCGGCGCTCCTGTCCCCTGTGATCGGGGAGCCCTGGGCTTGAAGGCCATGGCTCATGGCAAGGACTATTTCTGCGACAAGCCGCCGCTCACCACACTTGAGGATGTGGCCGCCTGCCGAAAAGCTGTGGCGAAGACCGGGCGCAAGTTCGCCGTCTATTATAGTGAACGACTCCACGTGGAAGCCGCCGTCTATGCCGAAAAGCTCGTCTCCGAGGGCGCCATAGGCAAGGTCATTCAGATCATTGGTACGGGACCCCATAGAATCAGCCTTCCCACAAGGCCGGAGTGGTTTTTCGACAGGAAAAAGTACGGCGGCATCCTGGTGGACTTGG
>JAEZSM010000097.1 GCA_023421875.1 Spirochaetota bacterium
GAATTTTGGATTCGATGCCGAGACCCGTCAGCATAGCCATAATGCTTGCTGCCCTGTCGCTCTCCTTGCCTCGCAGCCGACTGACGCCCCTGATCTCGCTCGAGCCAGGGCAGGCTGAAGCCAGGGCGGCCAGGGGCGGAAAAAGATCGGGACAGTCGGTGGCATCGAAACTGAAAGGCTCGAGCGCAGCCCTGCCCACACGGAGCCCCTCCTGCCCGAATTCTAAACGCGTACCCGCCGCCGCCGCCGCATCCAGCACAGCACTGTCGGGCTGCTGCGACCCCTTATCCAGCCCGCGGATCACCACCCCCTCATCGGCTGCAGCCAAGGCAGCCGCGACCACGAGAAATGCAGCCGAGCTCCAATCACCTTCCACCTCGTACTCAGCGGCTTTGTAGCGCTGACGTCCCGCTATATTGAAGCGACTATAGTCATCGTCCCGTTCGATCGTGACCCCAAAAGCCTTGGCCGCGGCAATCGTAAGGTCGAGGTAGCCGCGGCTCACGGTAGCCCGGACGAGGATTTCCGAATCTTCTGCGGCCAGCGGAAGGGCGAGCAGAAGGCCGGTGAGGAATTGAGAGCTGCCGCCCGCATTCATTGCCAGCAACCCGCCCCGCATTGGGCCTTTAATGGTAATTGGAGCCCTGCCTTCTGTAGTCCGGCAGTCAGCCCCGAGGATTTTCAAGGGCTCTTCGATCATCGCCATTGGCCTGGCCGACAGCGAACCCGAAGCTAATAGCCGTGTATTTTTGGGCAAGAGAGCCGCGATAGGACTGAACATGCGCATACAGAGTCCCGATTCACCGCAGTCAAGGTCTAAAGATGCGTCATCTTGCCCGCTCAACGGCTGCGCGGCGAGCTCTCTGAACAAAAGAGAGCCCCTTATGGATATCCATTCAGCCCGCCGGTCTACTGTCGCCTGCAAAGCATGGGCGACCCTGAGGGCAGACTCCGCGTCCGCGCAGAGCGAGCTTGCCCGTATGCGGCTTTTACCTTCGGCCAGAACAGCGCAGGCGATTGCGCGCTGGCTGAGGCTTTTAGACGGCGGTGCCTCGATATTTCCCGCGAGGCGCATTCTTTCTCGAACTACTGTCATGGCTTGTTGATTCTCCTTCGAGGCACGTGACTTTATACCACGACCGAAGGGTGGCGGCAAACAAAAAGAAGTGTCGCTGAACAGTGAAATATCCGAAAACGCAGGGCTTGTGCGTATAAAAGGGCCGGCCGCGCGTTGCGCGGCCGGCCCGATCACTTCGCAAAACAGCCCTTCCCTAGGTTCTCTTACACGAGCCCCTGGGCCAGCATGGCATCCGCCACCTTCTTGAACCCGGCTATGTTCGCGCCCACCACATAATTGCCCTCGAAACCGTACATCGACGCGGTTTCTACGCAGGCATTGTGGATGACCCGCATGATGCCGTGGAGTTTCTCGTCCACCTCCTCGGCAGTCCAGGACAGCCGCATCGAATTCTGGCTCATCTCAAGGCCGCTGGTGGCAACGCCGCCGGCGTTGGCAGCCTTGCCCGGGGCAAAGGGAATACCCTTTTCGATAAAGAGCTTCCAGGCCTCGGGTGTGCATCCCATGTTGCTCACCTCCACCACGGTGGAAACGCCGTTGCCGATAAGGGTTTTGGCATCCTCGCCGTTGAGCTCGTTCTGGATAGCGCAGGGCATAGCGATATCGACCTTCTGCATCCAGGGCTTCTTGCCGGCAAAGAACTGGGCCTTGGGGAACTTGCGCACGTAGGTTTCGACCTTGTTCCGGTCGATCACCAGCATCTCCTTGAGATAGTCCCACTTCTCCTGAGTGCCGATGCCCTCGGGATCGTAGACATAGCCGTCGGGACCGGAGATGGTCACTACCTTGGCGCCAAGCTGGCTGCCCTTGATACAGGCACCCCAGGCTACGTTGCCAAAGCCGGAGACTGCAATAGTCATGCCCTCCAGACTTCTTTTCTGTACCTTCATCATCTCGTTGGCAAAATAGATGGCGCCGTAGCCCGTGGCCTCTGGCCTGACCAAGGAGCCACCGAAGCTCAAGCCCTTGCCGGTGAATACACCGGTGAACTCGTTCGCCAGACGCTTGTACTGACCGAACATGTAGCCGACTTCCCTTCCCCCGACGCCGATATCACCCGCAGGTACATCCACATCGGCGCCCACGTGCCGGTAAAGCTCGCACATGAAGCTCTGGCAGAAACGCATGATCTCATTGTCGCTCTTGCCATTGGGATCGAAGTCCGAACCACCCTTGCCACCTCCCATTGGTAAGCCCGTCAAGCTGTTCTTGAAAGTCTGTTCGAAGCCGAGGAATTTTAAGGTAGAGAGAGTGACCTTGGGATGAAAGCGGATTCCACCCTTGTAGGGTCCGATTGCAGAATTGAACTGAATCCTATAGCCCCGGTTCACATGGTACTCGCCCTTGTCATCCACCCAAGGCACCCTGAAGATAATGCTGCGCTCGGGCTCGACAATCCTCTCCAGTATCTTCTGCGCCTTGTATTTGGGCTCAGCCTCGATTACCGGAGCGATGGACTCGAGGACTTCCTCGGCGGCCTGCAAAAACTCGCTCTCCCAGGGATAGCGGGCCTTGAGATCGTCGAGCACTTGCTTGATGTAGGAATTCATTCAACCCTCCTTGAAGGTTATTAGAGAAGTTTGCAATTGTGCATTTGCTGTATCGACTTTCTTCATTCTATACCGACTTATCGAAACGGGCAAGCCTTATTGTATAGTGAAACGTTGTTTTAAATATAGAAATTAACAGTATTTATATACAGCTTCCCCGCTACATGGCGGCCTTCAGTCGGCATCTTCGCTCTGCTGTTCCTGCTTTCTCTCTATCTCGACACTGAGAATCCGGTGGGCTTCCATCTCTTTGATCGTGAATACCGCCTCCTCGGTTTCGATGCTTTCATTTTCTTCCGGAATCCTTCCAAAAAGATCGAAAACAAACCCCGCGAGACTGTCGAATTCCTCCAGAGGAAGATTGAGATTGAGCTTTTCCACTACCTCGTCCAAGTGCACTCTTGCGTCGCAGCGCCAGGATGCGGGACCAGTCTGCACGATATCCTCGGCCTCGTCGTCGTATTCATCCTGAATCTCCCCGACGATTTCCTCGATGATATCCTCCATGCACACGATGCCCGATGTAGCCCCGTACTCGTCCAGCACCACCGCGATATGGACCCTGCGGCGCTTGAACTCCCGTAATAGGCTATCGATCTTCTTAGTCTCGGGTACGAAAAAAGGCTTGCGAGCGAGCTTGGCTATGGCCGTGGTCTGACCGCTTATCAGCGATGCCAGGACATCCTTGGCGTAGAGCACCCCCACCACGTCGTCGATAGACTCGCGGTAGACGGGAATTCGCGAGTGACCGGAATCGATAAGAATTTGGAATGCCTCTTCCCTCGCGACATCCTCGGGAATAAAGACCGTATCGGTCCTGGGAACCATCACTTCCTTGACCGTTGTCTGGGAAAGATGCTCGATGCCCTCGATCATTTCCTCGCGTTCCAGGGATTCAGGCTCGCCGGACTGACTGCGCTCAACCTTGCGTTTACCAAAAAGTCTTAAAAAGGGGCTCACAATATATGCTCTCCCTGCAGCGCGGCCAGGATGCGTTCCTGCTCTACCAGCATAGGCTGGGATGCATCGTTGTTCTCATGATCCTTGCCGCTCAAATGAAGTATTCCATGTACTAAAAGCCGTTTCAATTCCTCGTCGGGTCCTACCCCGAATTCCGCCGAATTCCGCTCCATGGCCGGAATCGATATGACGATATCGCCGGCGATATAACGTTCCCGCCCTTCAACTTCCAGACTCTCCCCCATGATGAAAGAAAGAACGTCGGTAGGCTCGTCTTTATCCCTGTATTCCCTATTGAGATACTGCATGAATTCATCGGCGCAAAAAAGCACCGAGAGCGACCAGTTTTCCAGAGCTAAAAAATCCAGAACCCCAAGGGCGAAAGCCTCAGCGGAGAACCGCCAGGGGGGCTCCCCGATGTCCCTGCATTTGATGCTCACCTCGTTCACTGGTCTTTTTCCTTTTGGTTGGGGTACTCGATCCTTGAGTGGAACTGGCCTGCCATGATGCGCACAAAGGAATGGCGGATCATCTCGAGGTCCTTCATGGTCAATTCGCAGTTGTCCAACTGACCGTTCTGCACCTTGTGCATGATCATCTCCCGGATATGGGCGTCCAGCCTCGGCACCGTCGGATTCTTAATCGTCCTGCTCGAGGCTTCGATGGAATCGGCGAGCATGACGATGCCCGCTTCCTTGTTCACCGGCGGCGAGCCGGGATAGGAAAAGTCCTCAGGGCGTATGGTTTCATCCTCTTTTTTAGCCTTGTCGTAGAACCAGGCTATCACCGAATTGCCGTGATGCTGGGCGACGATGTCCACTACTTCCTTGGGCAGCTTTAGTTCCCTTGCCTTTTCGGTGCCCAGCTTGACATGGCTGCGGATTACGGTAGCCGAAAGCCTGGGATTGATGTCGTCGTGCTTGTTGGAACCCCGCTGGTTTTCTACAAAATATTCTGGCTGCTCGATCTTGCCCAGATCGTGATAATAGGCTCCAACACGGGCCAGCAAGGCATTGGCGCCGATATCCTCGGCGGCTGCCTCGGCCAGGTGGGCGACGTTCATGGAATGTGCATAGGTGCCCGGCGCCTGGGTGAGAAGCTCTTTGAGCGCCGGCGCGTTTACGTCCGAGAGCTCCAGGAGCCTAAACCGCGTGGCCAGGTTGAGCGACTGCTCTAGCACGGGAAGAATAGCGAGTATCAGGGCACCGCTGATAAAACCGTTCATGGCCATGTAGCCCGAAATCCCCGCCAGCTGCTGAAATCGGAGCCCCTGCTGGAGTAGCAGAATAACGCTAAGTCCGAACTGGATAGCCGCTTGGAGCACGCAGGCAAGAACCAAGTCCAGTCTTGTCTTAGCCGTAGAAATGGTCATGGCGGCGAAAAAACCCGCTAGAATGACAAAAACCATCCAATAGGCGTTTAGATTGGATGCCGACGCACTGAGCATAGCCAGGACCACGGTATAGGAAAGGGCGAAGCGCTGGCCGAAAATCGCAGCCCCTATGCCGGAGAAAAGCGCTATGGGCAAAAAGTACGCCCCTTCGAGTGAAGCCTGATTCTGCCCAGAGCGGCTGGCCAGGAGCACCACAGCATAAAACGCAAGAGCCGAATAGAGCCCCATGAGAAGGCTCGGCAGATTGAAGGGCCTGGTCCCCTCCCGCTGGCGCAGCAAAAAATAGCCGAGGCAGGCAGCCGCCAGGAGCAGCCCTAGGCTGCGCAGCGATAACCCGAAATCCGATCGCGAAACCGCAGAGCGCACCGCTACGAGCTTGGCATAACTTTCTTCGGTGACGATTTCGCCCTTTCTGATGAGAAGTTCGTTCCTGCCAACAGCCCTGAATACCGGCTCTACCTTGGCCCCCACCCTTTTGATTCGGCTTAGCGAACTGGCTTCGTCGAAAAAGGAGTTTTCCGCGACAAAACCCAACACTATGCTCTCTACCAGGGAAGAAATGGGACGGGCTAGGTGACGCCGTTCGGCTTCGGTGCGTACAGCCTCGGGTAAGTCAGATCTGGTAACCATCGAAGCCATCGAGCGCTGTTCCAGTTCGGCCTTATTGTTTATCAAACGCTTGAGCTCGAAATAATCCTGGTTATAGCGGGACAGGCCCTCGGTGGGCAGCGAGAAAACGCCGCCATCCAAGACAGCGCCCAGAATATCCTCGGCATAGACAAGAACCTGGGACTTTAGGGAAGACTTCGCCAAGTCGGCAAGCACCTGGGGCGAAAGCTTGCCGGGGAACTTGCTCTGGAGCATGAGCAGAGCGGTCTCCTGGGCAATATCCTGACTACTCAGGGCGCGAAAGTTATCCGCAAAATCTTTAAAAGAATCCAGGGCGCGTTTGGAAATGCCGGAATCGAACTGAAAAACCGGGAGCACGAGACGCTCTTCCGCATCCCGTCTCAGGGCCGTAGCTTCCTCGTCGATGTATACCACTTCCCTGCCAGCCATAATATCCCGGTCTGCGATGTCGCCTGGTTCGATCCCCGAATAGTCCCTGCGTATGGCTACCGAACCGGGGCCGAGAAATACCAGCAAGAGCGCTGCGGCGAAAATGCAAACACCCATGTGAATGGCAAAGACACGGTTGCGCCTGAGACTGGCGAGAATCAATCGCCAGACCCTGCTCACCTTCGTTTCATTCGTTTTCATATGCCTCTATTATCTTTCTCACCAATCTGCTTCGCACAACATCCCTGGAGTCCAGATGGCTGATAAAGATACCTTCGATGGAAGATAAAATCTGAAGCGCATGCACGAGCCCCGACTCGGCCTTTCTTGGAAGGTCAATCTGAGTGATGTCACCGGTAACGATAGCCTTGGTATTCTCCCCTAGCCTTGTAAGGAACATCTTCATCTGTTCCTTGGTCGTATTCTGCGCTTCGTCCAAGATCACTACGCAATTGTTGAGACTTCTGCCCCGCATATAGGCCAGCGGCGCTACTTCGATGGACCTTGTCTCCTCAAGCCTTCGTATAGACTCGTAGGGAACGAGCATTTCCATGGCATCGTAAAGAGGGCGCAGATAAGGATTGATCTTCTGCACAAGGTCGCCGGGCAGGTACCCTAGGCTTTCACCCGCTTCCACGATCGGCCTGGTCAGAATGAGCTTGCGTTTTGTCTTGCCTAAAAGATCCTTGAGTGCCCATGCCATGGCCAGGTAGGTTTTGCCCGTTCCTGCGGGCCCAACAGCGAAAGAAAGATCGTGGGTTGCCATGCCCTTGAGATAGAGTCCCTGTCCCTTGCTGCGAGGATAGATAATCTGATTGCTTCCAGGAATCTGTACGCAGGCATCGAAAAAATCATCGCAGCTAGCCTTCTGGACACCCTCTCCACTGTTCCGGACGCCCAGCGGCGTCAGCTCGGCATGGAGGGCAATGATGAGATCGGGGGTCGCGGGAAGGCCCCCCTCAATCGAGTCCGTGAGCGCCTTGATAAGCTGGGAAAAAAGCGTCCTGGCAGACTCGTCTGTACTCTCCACCATCAACTCGTTGCCCCGGCTCAAGACCCTGGAGCCTATGAGATCAGCGATAATGGAAAGGTTATAATCGTTGGGTCCACACAGCTCAGCCAGCAGCCCCGTATCTTCCAAGACTATACTCTCTGCGTCCAAATGCTCTCCTTGAGCCCACAACCCGCCCTGCGCGGGCCGCGGCAGAACCAGGACACCGGGGATTCTCCCCGGAATAGCGGTTCCTTCAATAGTATACCCCTACGCGAAGGGCTTTGTATATTATCTTGCCCACCGGCGGCGAGGAGTGTGCGCTGAATCAGCGCTGGAAGGCCCCGCCATCGTATACCACCGAGCTTTTCAGCTCGGGAATATCCTTCCAGGTCACTAGAAAACTGAAAGAAAACTCCAGCTGGTAGTAGGGCCTTCCCGCGTCAGGGGTGAACAGCACCGGGTTCATGGCCAGGCTGGCCTCAAGGTTCCAGTCGTGAAGATCCTGGACCAGACTCAAAGAAAGACTCTGAAGCTTGAAAAGGGTTCGTTTGAGTGCCTGGGTATCCCAGACCGAAAAAGCATCTAGAACGTCCTTGAAGGGATCCCTGGCATAGTCCGCCGGATCGAAATCGGCGGAGGCGGGAAAAAGCCCAGGCCAATATCGCCAGGGCGATTTGTTAACCGACCGGCCTGAGAACCTGAGACTACTCCCCTTCTGTCCCGTTAACGATACGCCCAGGTCCGCGACGATGCTCGATTCTGTAAAACGAATCAGGTTTTGGGTATAGGAGAGGCTTGGCTTAAAGTCGAAGACGAGGCTGTTTTCAGCGGCGGCAGGGGCAGGAACTGCAGCTGCTTCCGTTGGGATTTTAGGATTTTTTTGCTTCAGTCCGCGCAGGTCGATCTGAGGATTGAGATTGAGAGAAACCTCATAGGGTTCGAATCCCTCGCTTCCGTCCAACTTCCAGGTTCCGTCATCGAGATAGTATCCCTTGGCTTTTTTAGCCGTAAACGAAGCCCTCGCCCCGCGGTATTCCAAAGAACTGACGCTCGACAGCGGCTGGGCACTTTCGAAATCCCATACGAAGCTTGATTTTAATTGGGGATACGGCGAAGACCCCAGCCTTAGCTGAGCACTTAGATTTGAGTATTCTATGGGCGAGGTTGCCGTTGGCCGGGCTATGGAAACCTGCACGCTCGCGCCTAGATGTTTACTGGACAGGGAGTAGATTCCAGTGTATTTTTCCAGCAGCGGCGGAAGCAAGGCTTGGAAGCTGAGGCTGTGAGTGAGCTTGTTTTGCGCGGCGTAGGCCAGTATGGCGGTGAGAGAATGGGTAGAGAATGTAGTGCTATCCCAGCCCACCCAGGTGGTCGCATAGAGCGGCGCGGCGCTGAGCCCCGAACCAGAAAGCCCAGCGTAGGCATTGCGGAAAATCGTCGCCCCCGCCTGGTAGCGGAGCGACGAGCCGGAAAACCGCGACCCCGCGCCGAAGGGCGCCAGGCTCAGCGCCGCGCTGCCGTCCAGGACCGATGCCCGGTATGCGTAATCCGACAACCTGTAGGGGTGCAGTGTCGTCGGCGCCACACGCTCGTCATAGAGAATTGGCCTGTACTGGTCCTGTGCGTTGAATCCGAGTCCCGCCTCCAGCGAAAGCAGCCTCTCTGCCCAGGAGAGGGCATAGCGTAGACCACCGCTCCCCTTCCAGCCCAAAAGCCTGTAAGAAAGGCTGGCATCCACATCTTCTGGATTGAGCCAAACCGAAGAACGGAATTTATCTTCGACGTTCGCAGCGCCAGAAGCCGTCCAGCCCAGGCGCCCACTGACATTCGAAAAATCCCTGCCTATTTTTTTATCATTCCTGCTTTCAGTACCGCCCGCCTGCTCGGCTTCCTGCGGGCTATCGGATGCATGGGGCTCGTCCTTTTTGCGTGCGCTGTGGTCGAAGCTGCCGAGGCTTCCAGAAAGACTGATCGCGGCGTCCAGGATCTTGAGGCTGTCGGGATAAAAAAACTCCCGGGACGGAGATGTGGCCAGGCGCCGTTTGGCAGCGGCATCCAGGCCTACGCTGGATTGGGATTTTGTTCTCCAGTTCATCTGGCTGTTGAACCTGCTCAGCTCCACGCTCTCCAAAAAAGCGGTCGCGCCTGCCTCAGGCAGGCGCCAGGAGAGACTGGTCGTCACACTCTGGTTCATGCTGCTGAGCCGTGATACCGGTGTTTTGTTGGACTCTATCATTGACAGAACGCTGGAGGATTCCTTCCGCTGCCCGAAGTCCTGTTCGAAATAAGGGTCGGAATACAGCGGGAGATCGGTCTTGAACGTATATCTGAACGTTCCCTTGCTCGAGCCCGCCGCGTATTTGAGCTCCGCTCCGAAGCGGAATGGAAGGTCGAGTCCGAGAAAATTCGAGCTGTCCCACACCGAATCATAGCTGTTAGAATAATCGAAGGGAGAATAAAAACCGCTGGACTGTAAAAAAAGCGAACGACTCATGCCCAGACCCAGACTGAAATCCAAGCCCGATCCCAAGCCCGGAAAGCTGCCTTCCAACCCCAGAAAGCTACCCAGGGAGGAATAAATATCAACTAAAAGCTTGAGTATGTTCGGATTTTTTCCTGCCGAGCCATCCGGAGCGCCCATATCAGACTCATTTTCGACGCTTACCCGCCGGATAAAAAGACCTGAGCGTTCCAGTGAGCCGGCGTTGTCCGTCCCGCTCATCAGCGATAATAGTCCGCTCTCTTCTTTTTTCCGTTTTTCCTCGCCCAGGAAGTACGTTGTTGTCTGAACAAAAGCTCCTTCCCTGCTTCGGTACCCAATCACGGGATGGAAAAACAACTCCTCGGCGGGATAATAGAAAAACGGAAGCCAGAGCACGGGAACAACACCAAGATACAGGGTCGCGTTAGCCAGGGCCCAATCGCCATTCTCAAAAACCCACACCTTCCTTGCCTTTATGTGATAATGGGGATCAGCCTCGTCGCAGGCAGTCAATCTCGCATCCTCGAAAAGACTCAGATCGCTCCCCCGTCGGCTGAGCTGCTTGAAATAAAGCGAAAGGCTACGCTGTATTTCCGCGGTGGGGTCTAGGTCGTAGGATCCGTCCAGGAATACACCCGAATAGGAATCCAGATCGACGAGCAGGGAAGAACCGAAGAACTCGTCGCTCCTTTCGTCCTTCTGGCGTATGTATTCAACATTCCCCCTGGCTTGGACGATATTTTTTTCCTGGTCGAAGATGATTTCGTCGGCCTTGATAGAGTGCGAATACCCGTCCTCGCTGCGCAGAGTTATTGCTATAGGCCCGGCGAGGCGCATGTAGCGATCTTCCCCCTCCTCCAGGCTGAAGTATTCCACCTGAGAGGCGCTTTCTATGACGAGGCTCGACGGCGGCACAGGAGCCTCCGGAGGCTTCAATCCAAAAAAAGCGTAGAGCGACGTCCGGAGCTCTGCGCTGCCGCCACCAGCAGGCAGCCCGTATTCCAGCGCCATGGCCCGCAACTCGTAGTAGTTGCTCACCGCAATGTCCAGTGCCAGGGTAGACCGCTCGATTTCAGACATGGTTGTTAACACACCCTGGCCAGGTGCCGGGGCTGGCTGGGTTTGAGGAGCCGTAGATTTATTCTGGACAGAGTCCGACTGAGCCTGGATAGTGTCCTGCTGTTCCTGGGCACCGAATGTGTGGACACACAGGATGAGTACTAGTAATGCCAGGATTCTGCGGGACATTGTAAAAGGATACTACACCGCCGCCGCCGCAAGGCGCAACAAGAAGCGCTCGCCGCCCCCCATCCGGCTGCCCTGGGGCGGCACCTGCGGCGTGGCCCGAGAAGTTCAAAGTTCGCCGTCCAATGCTACTCCACAAAGCCCCGCCGTCAGGCTCAGGTATGGTTGCGCAGGTAGTCCTTGAGGTAGCGCCCCGTGTAGGAAGCTCTCACCTTCACCACATCCTCAGGCCTGCCCTGGGCAACGATAGTGCCGCCCCTGGTACCGCCCTCGGGCCCCATGTCGATAATCCAGTCCGCCTGCTTGATCACGTCCAGGTTGTGCTCGATCATCACCACCGTGTTGCCCGTATCCACCAGCCGCTGGATCACCTCCATAAGCTGCTTCACGTCTGCAAAATGAAGCCCCGTGGTGGGCTCGTCCATGAAGTAAAGGGTTCTGCCCGTCGCCCGGCGCGAAAGCTCGAAGGCCAGCTTTACCCGCTGGGCTTCACCGCCCGAGAGAGTAAGGGCAGACTGCCCTACCTTTACGTAGCCCAAGCCCACAGAGAGCAGGGTTTTCAGCTTATGGGCTATGTGGGGAATATGACCGAAGAACGATGCCGCCTCTTCGATTGTCATATCCAGGAC
>JAEZSM010000187.1 GCA_023421875.1 Spirochaetota bacterium
AGCTACATCAGGGCATAGCCAGGAAGATAATCAGGTTCCTTCATAAGCGGTGTCCTTCGTACGCGTTCCCAGGTCTGGATCATCAGCTCCGAAAGCTCTGTCAGCGTCCGCCAGGCACGCCACTCCCATAGCTTCATATATTCTCGTGCACCATGCACCACATCCTTACCTGGATAGGCCACATTAGGCTTTGGCCCTTCCCGTGCCCTATGGGGTTTCATCATATTGTGCCAGAGCAGATAGACTGACAACCGCTCCATCTGCCTATTCACATTCCTGCCAAAGCAGACGGTTTCACGCACATGCTCATGCAGATCCTTGCGTAGCTCTCTATCCAGGTAGTTCACCGGGAAGAGCGGATTCTTGATGGTACGCGCCTTCCTGGAGGATACTACCTTATGGCGAATGAAGCCTGTCTGCAGAAGAAGGCAAAGATGCGGGGAGCGCGCAAGGGCTCGTGGATAGCTCTGGTGCTCATCGGTCCAGAGGGTGAGCGGAGAGCGGTTAGTTGCAGCATAGACGCGTAAGAGTTCATCGGCGATACGGGAGAAGGATGCCTCAATCCCCCGTGGTTCAGCCTTCCATGTAGTTTCCAGCTTCGCTCTCGTCTTCTTCTGCTGCACTGTCATGCTCCCCTTTCGTCTAATAGTGACATGATCAGCTGCATACACATACTGGGATGAGGCACCGACTAAGAGGGTGATGTTGTTAGGGAAATACTGGGATCTACAGAAGCTTTCAAAGCCATCAGCGACCAGATCCTCATCGGGATGCAGGCACGCACTAATGGTGGCACTTAGGGCAAGTGCTTGTCGGGAAGCCCGGCTAATACGGTTGGAGATGGTATCGGTGGACACCGAGAGTGCGCGTCCAATAGCAGAGAGGCTCTCGCAGGAAGAAAGGCGCTGGATGATATCCTGGTAGGGAAGGCGCTGTTTGGCATAATAGTCTAGGCGAAAGGTTTGACGTGAGAAGGTCTTGCCGCAGGCAGTGCAGCGATAGCGAGGGACTATGCCGAAAGCCTTTGTAGCGTAGAAGCCCCAGGAGACGTAGGCGTGGTATGGTGAGCGTGAGCGGGGCTCGTGATGGTGCACACAGCGCTGTCGTGGGCAAAAGGGAGGGGCAAAGGGTTCCATATGTACCCTACGTTGTCGCCTCCCTTCCCTGCTTCAATCTCAACAAGGTTCGAGGAACTCATAATAGATCAGTGCTTCCGGATCTCCGCTGCCCTGGCATGCCCCTCTAGGCCTTCGAGCCGCGCGAAGGCCGCTGTGTCGGCGGCGAGCAGGTCGGGCTGGTCGATCCTCAGCCAGGTCCTAGCCCTGAGAAAATGCAGCACCGAAAGCCCCGCGGCGAAGCGGGAAGCTCCGGCGGTGGGAAGGCTATGGTTGGGGCCAGCCCCATAGTCGCCGAAGACTTCTGCAGATCCTTGTCCCAGGAATACGGCGCCTGCGCAGTGTATGTTCTTCTCCCATTCTTCCGGAGAGGAAACTAAGAGCTCCAGGTGCTCGGCGGCACAGCGTTCGGCGGCCTTTCTTGCTTCGGCATCATTTTGGGCGACCAGGATCCAGCCCTTGGCCAGGGAGGCGAGGGCTGTTCCTCGGTTAGGTTCGGGCAGATTTTGCAGTGCCTGGGTGAGGGCTTTTTCCACTGCCCGGGCAAAAGCTTCGGAGTAGCAGATGAGGGCAGGGAAGGCCTCGGGGTCGTGCTCCGCCTGGGCAATCAGATCCGCCGCTGCCAGGGCTGGGTCGGCCTGGGCATCGGCCAGGATGAGCAGCTCTGAAGGCCCGGCGGGCGCTTCGGTGCCCACGGTGCCGAAGAGTTGTCGTTTGGCGCTGGCCACGAAGCGCCCGCCGGGCCCTACTACCACGTCGCAGCCCGGCAGTCCCACGCCGAAGGCCATGGCGGCGATCGCTTGGGCCCCTCCACAGCGCAGAAATCCCTTGGCGCCTCCTAAATAGGCAGCCGCCAGACTCACCGGGTCAGGCTTGGGACCGGCGCAGTATATTTCCTCCACTCCGGCCACGGATGCTGGCACCGTGGTCATGAGGGCTGTGGAGGGGAGGGGATAGCGTCCACCCGGAACGTAGCATCCTGCCCGCATAACGGGGATGAAACGATGTCCGGCAGCCCCGCCAGCGACGGGCATGGATAGGTCGGAAAGACAGGAACGCTGGGCTTCGGCAAAATCGGCGATCCGTTTCTTGACTGTCTTGAGAAGCTTCTTCAAGGAAGGATCCAAGGCTTCCCAATAAACTTCCAGTTGCTTTCGGTCCACGTACAGCTCTTCGCCTGGCTCAAGCTCACCCAGGTTTTCAGCCCAGTGCCGCAGAGCCTGCGTTCCTCCCTCCCTGACTTCGGCGATAATTTTCGCCGCCTTTTTTTCCACCTCGAGTGGAAAGAGCCGTCCCGAAGGAGCGGGGATTTCCTGAAGGCCAATACGCCGCATCGAAAAAGCCTCGCTTCCGGAACGTATCAGTGAATTCCCGTCCAACGGCCGCCTCCCTCTCCATCCTCATAGCCTGGTTTTGCGTTACCCGGCCTGCGCTGCACCTTGTAGGACCTGCGCTCAAGTTCCGCCTCGATATCCTTGAGGCTGGCGCCCTCGACCTGGGCTTTGACCAGGGAAAAGTAAATCACGTCCGCAGCCTCAAAGGCCGCTTCAGCAGCGCCCGATGCCTTGGCGAGCTCGTCGGCCTCCTCTCTCAGCTTGGAGGCAAGAAGGCTGGAATCGCTGAAAAGTCTCCTGGTATAGGAGCCTTCGGGCGCTTCCTTGAACCGGGCTTCCACTGTTCTGGAGAGCTTCTCTATGCCGAAGCCCTTATCGAAGCAGTTTCTGCGCCCCAGATGGCAGAAGCCCTTTCCGTTCTGGCGTACGGTGAAGCGTATGCAGTCCCTGTCGCAGTCCAGATCTGCGCGGATGAGGTCCTGGGAATCGCCCGAGGTTTCACCCTTTTTCCATAAGCCTCGGGAGCGGGATTTATAGACTCCCCGTCCCGACTCGAAGGCGGCCTCCAGGCTCTCGAGGTCCGAATAGACCAGGCCGAGAAGTCTGCCTCCCTCGTCGCAGACCGTGGTTGGCCAGAGACCGTCAGGCCTATCAGACTTCAGGGGGGCGGAAAAAGCCCGGGCGAGGCTCAAGACCCCGGTGGCTATGGCCGTGCCGGCCTGCACATCGGCGCCCATCGAGTCCAGGCGGCCGATCTGGGCTGCTCCATCATCGCCTCCCGAAGCTCCTCCGGCAAAGGTAACGCGCCTGCCCGAGGCAGCCTTGATGATCGATTCTGCCCGATTAAAATCGAAGCCGTTCATCTCGCCTTCCCTGTCGATGGTCGTGACCAGGAAGCCTCCTACGTAGGGCTTAAGCTCCTCGATCCTGGCGAAAAGGTCAGCCTCTGTGGCCTTTGTCCACCCTTCGACCATGATTTTTTCATTATTCGTATCCAGGGCAGCGATGAGGCGTTCAGCGGGAAACTCGGCGAGGAACTCAGGATTCGCCTTTGTGCCGATCATCACCGCCTGAGCTCCCAGGTCCAGATATTCCAGCGCCAACTCTCTGCTGCGTATGCCGCCGCCTACCCTGCAGGGGTATCTGGCGATGATCCGTCTGACGATTTCCTTGTTGGAACCCTTGCCCAGGGCGGCATCCAGGTCTACAACGGCGATCTCTCCAGCCCGGGAGAGTTTTTCGGCCAGGACCTCGGGATCGCCTACCTCGAGGACAGGGTGGCGGCCTCCCCTGAGCTGGACCGCCCTTCCTCCCAGAATATCTATACTCGGCACTATCATTGTCGTACCTCCATGCCCGCAGCCGAAAGGCTTTGTTTCAGGGTTCCGATGCTCAGTTCTCCCCTGTGGAAGGCTCCGGCGCCCAACAGTGCGCTGGCTCCGGCCACGGCTCCCTTTAAGAAATGCTCTGTTCGGGTCGCGCCTCCCGATGCTATAACCGGTATGCCCGAAGCCTCGGCCACCGCGGCTATGAGCTCTTCATCGTAACCCAAACCCGTTCCGTCCCTGTCTATTGAGGTGAGGAGTATTTCCCCGGCCCCTCGTCCTGCGCATTGCGCAGCCCACTGGACTGCGTCGATGCCGGTGGCTTTTTCTCCAGCCTCGATGAAGACTTCCCAGCCTCCGCCATCTTTTCTGGCGGCGTCGATGGCCACGATGACGCATTGTACACCGAATCGCTCGGCCAGGTCCCGCACGAGGTCCGGGTTCCGCACCGCCGCGCTGTTCACCGATACTCGGTCAGCCCCGGCGTTCAAAAGGCGTTCCGCATCCTCGACGCTCCGTATCCCCCCCCCTACAGAAATCGGAATCGACAGACGCTTTCGCACCGCCGCCACCGATTCGAGGGCCGTGCGACGCTCTTCGATGGTCGCGCTGATGTCCAGCAAGGCGATCTCGTCGGCGCCTTCGGCCTCGTACCGGGCAGCCAGCTCCACTGGATCACCCGAGTCCACCAGGTTCTGGAATTTCGTGCCTTTGACGACTCTTCCGCCCTTTATGTCGAGGCAGGGAAGAATGCGGAGCGCCGTTCCATGCAGAAGGGAGGCAGTGCCTGGTTTTTCTGATAGTTCTGCCGGGTAGCGGCTGTCCGCAGTTCCGGCTTTAAGCCCCATCCAGCGCATGAATAGCCGCTGTCCCCAGGCCCCGGACAGCTCGGGATGGAACTGACAGAGGAGGATGGAGGGGATTCCGTTCTCGACATTATATCCCGCAGTGAGCGCGGCGACAAAACGCTCGCCGTAGCTGCTGTATGCGCAGGAATAGCCCTCGGGCGCCTCTACGATCCTGTAGCTGTTGGCAAAATAGGCCCAGCCGGCTTCGATGAAGCCCTCGCCCGGCGCGGGCTTCACCCTGTTCCAGCCTAGCTGAGGCAGGGCCAACCCCGGGGAGAAGCGTTCGACCTTACAGGGTACAGCTCCAATACCGGCAACCCCCGGAGCTTCTTGGCTGGTTTCGCAAAAAAGCTGCATTCCCAGGCAGATGCCCATGGTGGGCTGTCGTTGTTCGATCCTCCAGGCTAAAACCTTGTCCAGGCCCCCTACGCCCAGGCTGTCCATGGCCGCGCCAAAGGCGCCGACCCCGGGAAGAAGGAGTTTTTCAGCATCAGCGACCCGGCCGGGATCCCTGGTGAGTATAGGCTCCACCCCGCTTCTTTCGCACATGGCCACCACCGAGGCCAGGTTTGCGGCCCCCGTGGAGGCGATCACAAGGACTGGTTTTTTCATACAGCCTTCTCCGGACCGGTTTCGCCCATCCTGGATACAGTAATGCTCGGTCTACCCTTGGTGCTGTTCAAAGGGCTCGCGACGCCGCTTGGCCCTGCCGCAGCAAGTCTTTCTGCCGAGTCGGTGCCGGCACAGCTCTCCACTGGCATGAGGGCGCTGCGAAGCGCCAGGGCCAAAGCCTTGAAGGCTGCTTCGGCCTTGTGGTGATCGTTGTCGCCCTTCAGCACATCGACGTGGAGGCAGATTCCGGCGTTTATCGCGAAGCTCTGCAGCACATGGCCGATGTTCTCCGTGGCAAGGCTGCCGATCTTTTCTCGCTGCAGCCCCAGGTTCACCTGGCACCAAGGTCTTCCGGAGAGGTCTACCACGGCCCTGGCCAGCGCCTCGTCAAGAGGCGCGTAGGCAGTGCCGAACCGTCGTAGGTTTTCTCTGTCCGCCAGGGCTTCCTTGAAGGCGATGCCTAACACGATGGCAGCATCTTCGGCACTGTGGTGCTCGTCCACCTCCAGGTCGCCACTGCAGCTCAGCCGCAGCGTCCATCCGGCGTGGTGGGCGAGGCTCGTAAGAAGATGATCGAGAAATCCTATACCGCTGCTGATCTCGGAGGCTCCAGGCGCTAGGCGCAGCCTCAGTTCTAAGTCCGTCTCCCTGCTTTTTCTGGTAACGACAATAGTATCGTTTTTCATAACACTCCCTCCGGGCGCCTGAGCGCGGCCATGAGTCTGTTGAATGCCTTCTCTTCGCCGGGGCAGGTTATTCGTACAAGCCCTTCCGTATCAGGATTGCCCGGCCAGCGGCGGATGAGAATTCCTTTTTTTCGAAGATCGAGGCTAAAAGCTTCGGTGTCAGCCACGAAGGCGCTCACGAAATTGGCCTGGGAGGCCCAGGTCTCGGCCCCGGCGGCTTGCAATGCTTGCCTCAGCTCTACCCGTTCCTGTTTGATTCTCTGCACGAAAAGAGCCCGGACTTCTTCGGTTTCAGCCAGGGCTATTTTTGCAGCCTCAATGGCGGGGGAGGAGAGGGAGAAGGGCGGCCCCGCCTCGCGCAGGAGTCCTATGAGCCCAGCCCCCTGGCTCCCTGCCATGGCCCAGCCGGCCCTGAATCCCGCCAGACCTCGTGATTTGGAAAAGCTGCCGGTGATGAGTACCCCCGGCGTTGCCAACCCCCGTGGGAGAATCGATGTGTCGTCGGCAAAATCAAGGTAGGTGAGGTCTAAAAGAAAGACAGCGTTCTCGGCCCTGCAAGTCATGCTAAGAAGCTCAAAATCGTCGATGCTCAGAGTCTTTCCATCGGGATTATCCGGAGAGGCTATGACCACGATCGAAGGTTTGTCGCTTTTGATCCTCTGACAGAGTTCTTGAATGGGCAAGGTGGAGCCCGGTCTTTTTTTCACGCCGATAAATTGGGCCTTGGCCCTCACCGCGGCGTCAAGGAACTCGACAAAGCCTGGTACCGTGGTCAGCACCTTTGCTCCGGCTCCCGCTAGGATCCTGAAGGCTCTTTCTATAGCGTCGTCCGCCCCCGCGGTGGCGATGAGCTGCTCTGGGGGAAGCTTGTAAAATGCCGCCAGGTCCCGTTCCAGCAGCTCGGCCCTGGGATAGCGCCGGGCGACCTCGGGAGAAAGAACCCTTGCCAGCTGTGAGGGGCTCAAGAGGCAACGCCCTTCGTTAGCGTCCAGCTTGAGCCAATCAATTTGTTCCACGATTGTAGCCTCCTTTCAGGGTACCAGCTGGCTCAGCTGGATAACCAGGATATCGGTGCCGCCCCTTCGTTTTATCTCAGGGATCAGCGCCGCCAGCTGGTCCTTGGGCGCAGCCACGCGGACGGCGTATGCCTTGCCGCCCTCTAGAGGCGAAAGCGTTGGCGACCTGAGGCAGGGGAGAATGGCTATCAGGTCTTCCAGCTTGGATTCTTCCACGTTCATTTCAAGCATCACCCTCCGGCGCGCTTCCATGACAGAGCGGAGAATGAGAACCAGGGCTTCTGCCGCCTCTTTCTTGGCCGGATTCTCTATAGCCTGGCGGGAAGCGTAAAGCCTTGTGGAGCTCTTCATGACCGTTTCCATTATGACTAGGCCGTTAGCCTTGAGGGTGCTTCCGGTGGCGCAGTTATCGATGATGATATCCGCATCTTCGGGAGGGAATACTTCGGTAGCCCCGTAGGAGCGTATAAAAACAGCGTCGGCCAGCTTTTCGGCCATCCATTGCCTGGCTATGGTTTCATATTCCGAAGCAACAATAGGGCTTCTGCCGCAGACCTTGCTCCAGGAAACCCTGGGAGCCCCGATTTCGCCTATCTGTTCCGCCAGACCTGCCGGGGCCGCGACCACCACCGACACGGGATCCATGCCCGTATCCAACAGCTCGACCAGGTCGGCTTTCAGTTCCCTTACCCAATCGGCGCCAGCGAATCCAACATCCCGGCTTCCCGAAGAGAGCATTTCCACAATGTTCTGAGGTTTTAAGAGCTTTGTCTCGTATGACAGCTGTCCGGCTTGAGTCTTTAGATTGGAGCCGTTTCCCAGGCGGGGCCTGTACTCCCGCTCGTCGATGCTCACCGGCAGACCGGCGTCCGCCAGAAGCTGCATGACCTTCGACTGCATCCTTCCCTTGGGAAGGCCTACTCGCAATACCGAATCTCTCGTTTCCATGGTCTCTCCTTGATTTGCCGCGCCCCCGATCCAGGCCGCGCTTTTCGGAAAGACCAGATATTCGGCCTAACAAAAAAGCGCCGGCTGGAAGGAGCCGGCGCTTTTGATGTACGCTTGATGCCTTTATGAACGGATCAAGCCCTGCAATGCCCCGGCTTCCCTGCGATGGTGGCCGTGGTGATGATGGAGGGCTCTGCATCCCCTGGGGACGGAATTATTCCGATTCATTGTGAAAATCATAAAAACACAGGAGTAATGTGCCTGTCAAGTGTATCATCCCACAGTCATGCATAATTATTCCACATTCGCCGTCCTTATGCAGAAAAATTCACTCATGCAGCGGGCACTGCAACATAGCCAAGCTTGAACAAAAAGCGGTCATGGCTATACTATAAGCTCATGCTCAGCGAAGAAATCGTCAACCATAAGCGAGGAGAGGACGGCGCTTCGCTGGTCTATCCCGTTTTTTCCCGACGCTCCGGGGGGCTCTCCCTGGGTATCAATCTTTTTCCCGACCGGAAACGCTGCAACTTTAACTGTCCCTACTGCGAGGTTTCCGAAACAGTCACCGGTAGCGGCTTCGCTGAGGGACAGCTCGCCATCGCCCTGGAAGATTTTTTTGAGCGCCGCTATCCAAAGTACTGGCAAGAAATGCCCATAAAGGACATCTGCATATCCGGCAACGGCGAACCGACTGTTTCTGCGCATCTTGCCGAGGCGCTGGAACTCTGCGCCGAATGTAGACGGCGCTATGCCGCAGCAGCAGGCTCCTCGGAACTCGTGCTTATAACCAATTCCACGGGTTTTCTCAATAAGGAT
>JAEZSM010000231.1 GCA_023421875.1 Spirochaetota bacterium
TTGCTGCCTCCTACCCCTACTATGCCGAATATGCCGGCCTGGACTCGCGCTCTTTCTGGTACGGCTACGGAGAGCTTTCGGCTCGCTTCTTTTCAATTCGTCCGTGGAAAGTGCTGGGAGTATTCAAAATGCCCTGGCTGCCCTCCTGGACTGTCGGAACCCTTGGTCTTGAAGGCGGGCTCAGGGCTGCGGCGCTCAGCCTAGGGTCTGCCTTGGCCTTTCCTGCTTCTGCCTTTCTCTCCCTCGAGATTGAACTGGCGTTCCTGGCCGGACTGGCGGCCGAGGGCCGCTTGGTCTTCGACATCGAAGCCGCCTGGGCCTTCGACAGCGCTCTGTCCGGCGGTGATCGTCTGAGTCTCGGCCTGGCTTTGGGTATGCGAATATGAACGAGCGACTGCACAGCGCTGTGGTGGAATCCCGGGAACGACTCGCCGAATCGGTCTGCATGGAGCTGAAAGAAGCCATCAGCTCCGCCGGAGGTGGGGAGATCTTTGCCGTGGGGAGCCTGGACAGCGGCGGCAAGGTGAGCGCGATAGAAGTGGTGGCCCGGGGGAATTCCGACGCAGTCCCTGCCCTCGGCTCCTATTTTGAAAAAGGCTCGGTACTGATCCACAACCATCCATCTGGAAGACTCCAGCCTTCGGAGCCCGACGTGGCTATCGCCGCCGAAGCAGGCAGCTTCGGCGTGGGCTCGTACATCATCGATAACGACGCCAGCCTATTGTACATTGTCGCAGAGCCTGCACGGCGCAGATCTTTGCGGATGCTGGACGAGGAAGGCCTGTCCAGGGCCCTGGACAAGGGCGGCGCATTGGCCAAGACAATGCGGGATTTCGAGCCCCGACCTTCCCAGGTTCAGATGACCGCCGACGTAGCTTCGGTTTTCAACCACGGGGGCATTCTGGCGGCGGAGGCGGGCACGGGGGTGGGCAAGTCCTTCGCCTATCTGCTGCCCGCAATAGGATGGGCCCAGGGCAACGAGGAACGGGTTGTCATATCCACCGCGACGATCAATCTCCAGGACCAGCTTTTTTCCAAGGATCTCCCGGTGGTCTCGTCGATTTTCCGCAAAAAGCCCAAGACAGTCCTGGTCAAGGGTCGGGCCAACTATCTCTGCAAGAGGAGACTCCAGGAAGCCATAGACGAAGAAGGACTCATGCTGGACGAGCAAAGCCCCATAAAACGGATCGCCGCCTGGGACGAAGCCGGTGGAAACGGCGACAGGGCTGCGTTGCCTTTCAGGGTCGACGACCAGACCTGGGGCAGGATCTGCTCTGAGGCCGAAGCATGCGTTTCTCTCCGCTGTCCCCACAGGGAGAAGTGCCATGTCATCGCAGTGCGCAAGAATGCGGCGGATGCCCAGATCATCGTGGTGAACCATCATCTGCTCTTCGCCGACATTGCCTCCCGGAGGCGGAACGCCGGAGTGGAGCAGACTTCCATCTTGCCTAGCTACAATGTGCTGGTGCTGGACGAGGCCCATGCAATAGAGGACAGCGCCACCAGTCTCTTTACCGAAAGCCTCTCCCGGTTTTCCCTTCTGAAAAAATTGTCCCAGCTTTGGCGAAAAAAAGGACGGGGCTTTTTCGGCAGCATGGCAAGCCTGGCCGTCTTGCCTTCGGTGAGCTCCCAGCGGATACAGACCTTCGAAGCGAGAATCCAGGAGGTCCAGGGCTCCATGGCAAGCCTGGAAGCGTTGACCCTGGGTATTATGGGAGACGAGGCAAGCCTGCGGCTGAAGGAAAAGACGCCGGCCATCGCCGCCTCGCTCTGTGAAGCCGCGGGGCGGCTGCAACGCTCGATTCTCGCCCTAAGCAAGGAGCTCGCCGACATTTTGGAGGCCCTGCCCGAAGCAAAGGCCCAGGAAGCGGCAGCCTTCGAAACCAGGATGGTAGCCAGGAGCCTCAACGAGTCGGCCGACCTGCTGGCCAGAATGAAGGATTTCGATGCCAATCCCGACACGGTCTTCTGGATCGAGAAATCAAGGAGCCTGCAAAAAGAAACCTTCGTTTACTTTAACGCCACGCCGCTGGAAGTGGCTCCTCTATTGGAGAAATCGGTTTTCGAAAAGCTACGCTCCGTAGTTTGCACCTCAGCAACCCTGGCGGTGGGCGGGAGTTTCGACTTCTGGATGAAACGGGTCGGCATTGCCAAGCAGCGACAGGATCTTGAAGCCAGGATTTATCCTTCGCCTTTTCCCTTCGGCAGCAACGCGGTCTTGGCGGTAGATCCCCAAGCTCCCCATCCCCAACGGCAGAAGGCAGCGTACAGGGAATACATTCCCGAGACCGTGCTGAGGCTGCTATTAGCGTCCCGTGGACGGGCTCTCGTGCTCTTCACCAGCTACGAGATGCTCGGAGCCAGTTTCGAAAAGGCCAGGCCGGTTCTCGAGTCCGAGGGCATAAGCTGCCTGCGCCAAGGCATGGACGAGCGATCCAGGCTTCTGGCGATGTTCCGTAATGACATCTTTAGCGTTCTATTTGCCACAGATTCCTTCTGGGAAGGTGTAGATGCTCCGGGCGAAACCCTGTCCATGGTTGTGCTCACCAAGCTCCCCTTCAAGGTGCCCGACGAACCGGTGCTGCAGGCCAGGGCAGAGGCTGTGGAAAAGGCAGGAGGCAACGCCTTTATGGAAATCAGCGTGCCAGAGGCTATCATCAAGTTCAAGCAGGGCTTCGGGAGGCTCATCAGACATTCTCAGGACAGGGGCGTTGCAGTGGTGCTGGATCAGCGCCTCGCCACTTCCCGCTACGGCTCGTTGTTTATCGAAAGCCTGCCTCGCTGCAAGCTCGTCTCAGGCGGTCGGGACATCCTGGAGAGCGAAATCCGCCGCTTTCTGGACGATTGATGCCGGCATGAGTACAATGCGGAGACAAAGACAACGATGAAGGAGACCGGTATCGTTCTATTTGAGCTTAAAAACCAGATTCGCGGCTACGCCTGGGGCAGCTTGGACGGGCTTAAGCTCTATTGTGGAATCGACAGCTCCCCCGGAAAGCCCGCGGCCGAGTGCTGGATGGGAGCCCACCCCGAAGCGCCCTCGGCCCTTGTACGCTCAGAAGGCGGCGTGCTTTCGCTGCGGCGGCTCATCGACCTGCAGCCCAGAAGAACTCTGGGCGATCCGGCGATGCTGAAGAGTTCGGAGCTGCCCTTTTTATTCAAGGCACTCTCTGCCGCCGCTCCGCTTTCCATCCAGGTTCATCCCGACAAAAAGAAGGCCGCCTTGGGCTTCGAGCGGGAAGAAAGCCTCGGTATTCCCAGGGCCTCTTCACTGCGGACCTACCGGGACCCTAACCACAAACCGGAACTCGCCCTCGCTCTTTCGCCATTCAGGGCGCTTTGCGGCCTCCGGGACATGGATGAGACAGCGCTGTTTCTAGGTCCGGCGTTATCGTCTATGCTGGGAATACAAAAGACTATCAGGGCCGAGGCCTATTCCGTCTTTCTTTCCAGGCTCCTGGGGCTGGACGCCGAAGAAAAAAAAGTCCTCTTCCGTGAAGCCGGCGCGAGAGCCCTGGAGCTCTCGAAAAGCGGCGAGCCCCGGACTCAGGAAGCCGGCCAGACAGCGCTGCGCCTGGCGGCCCTTTATCCCGGCGACCCCGGGGCTCTCGCGCCGCTTTTTATGCGGCTTCTGCTGCTTCAGCCAGGCCAGGCGCTCTATATTCCCCCAGGGCTTCTGCATTCCTATGTCGAAGGAACCATCCTCGAGGTCATGGCATCCTCGGACAACGTTGTCAGGGGTGGATTGAGCCCCAAGCATATCGATAAAGAAGAACTTCTGCGTGTTGTCGATCCGGAGGCTCGAGCACTTTTGCTGGATAAAGTTACTCAAAGCCCTGCGCCAGGCATATCGTTGCACGACGCCGGGCCGACTATCGAAACGTGGCCTTGCCCCGCCGAAGAGTTCGTCCTGGAACGGATCCGCCCGGAGTCCCGAACGCGCCTCGTCCTCTTTGGCGGCGGACCGGAAATCCTGCTCTGCACCGAGGGCGCAGTCCGCGTTACCGCATCCGAAGACGACCCGACAAAGGTTCAGAATACAATGCAAAAAAAAGAACTATGTCTGGCCCGGGGCGGTTCCGCCTTCATCGGGGCCTCCTGTACACGCTATGAAATCGACGGCTCGGGAACGGTCTACAGGGTCCGATATCCTGGACACGACGGCTCAGCAGGCAGCCGGATGCCCAACTTGCCCGGGAGCCCGCGGCTATGACACTGTGGATAGACGGCGATAGTCTGCCCAGGGATCTGCGCGCCCTTTTGCTCCGTCGGGCAGGAAGCAGTCGGCAAGACCGGCCATTCCCCGAACTGCGCTTCGTTTCCGCCAGAAAACTGCCGGAGGTACCGCCAGAGCTCTGCCGCATCGTTCAAGCCGGCCCCGACGCGGCCGACAGATTTATCGAGGCCGAGGCGGCCCTCGGCGACCTGGTCGTGACAAGGGACACTGCCCTGGCAGAGCGGCTAGCCGATAGGGGGATCTACGCCATCAACGATAGAGGCGATGTCTTTACCAACGAGAACGCGGCCGAGCGCCGCTCCTTGAGGGATGCGACCCTGCAACTCAGGAACCTCGGTCTGGCGCCGCCCTCGCCCAGGGGCTCCACGCGCGGTCCGCGAGAACTTAAGCGTTTTGCCGACAGCCTCGAAGCCTTGCTGACCAGGCTCGGCCGCTCATAGGGGGCTTTCGGACTCTTTCACTGTCTCAGGCCCTTCCGCTCCGGGGAGAAGTGTTGGATCAATGTCTTGCGAACTCAGCTCACTTTCATCAATGACCGGGACTTCAGATTGGCCTGCGGGCGCGTCGGGGTCGGTCACCGCATCGGGGTCTGCCAACACCTCAGCTCCCGCGCCTGCCTCGGTCGCAGGAACAATCGCCCCGGCATCTGCTTGGGCATCATCAGCGTCGGCTTGCTCGACGAAGGCATCTTCAAACCCGGGCTCCAGGGCTCCCGGCGGGCTTTCGGGCAGGGCAGACTGGTCAGGCGATACCGCGTAGGGGCTTACGAAGCGCCTGGTCAAATAGGCGTAACGCTCCCTGAGTATCGCCGAGTCGCCCAGCGTGAAAGGGCTGTATTTAATCGGCGATGACAAAAGGGCTATGAGCCGGGCTGCCTGGTCCCGGTCGAGCGATCTCGTCGGCAGTCTGTAGTAATGCTCGGCCGCCGTTTCTATGCCGAATATTCCTTTTCCCCATTCCGCGTATCCCAGGTAGAGTTCGAGAATCCGTTCCTTGGAGAGAATCAGGTCCAGCTCCAGGGCTGCTATAACCTCGAAATACTTGCGCACATAGCTTTTTTCGGGCACCAGAAAGAGGGTGCGGGCCACTTGCATGGTCAGAGTCGATCCGCCGTAGAGAGGCTTGCCTAACCTGGCATTGACTTCCCGTGCCCGCTTGAAGGCCTCGATATCGATTCCCTGGTGTTCGTAGAATTTTCCGTCCTCCACCGCGACCAGCATCGATCGAATATAGCTGGGGATGCTCTCGAGCTTGACAGGCTGGGGCTTCTGGAGTTCCCACTTGTAGCCTATCGAACGGTAGGGCATCAGCACGATAAAAGAGGGGTCATTGTACTTGTAAACGAAGATGAAGAGCGACGTTATTCCTATGTAGACGATATGGACTGCCAAGAATAGTTTGATGAGAAAAAGAAAGAGCCGGACTGGCCAGGATTTGCCCGGTCTTCCGCGGTGCTGGTTTTTTTTATCTTCCTTGGCCGGCTCAAGGGTCTCGGAGGGCGAACGCTTCATCGGTACAGGAATTATAGCGAAAAAAAAGGGACCCCGTACAGCTACGGGGTCCTTGAGAAGTTTTGCGTTTACGCGGCCTTACGGCACTGCTTCCAGGCAACGCATTAAAGCCCTAGCATCATCAATCCAGGGCTTTTCCCAGCCTATTCGCAGCTCAGGCAGGCCTGCTTGCCGGCCTCGATCGCCTGGATGTTCATTGGGATCAGGTGATGCTTGGAGGGCGGAAAAAATGTCTTCAGGATCTCATCTGCATGGTCCAGTTTCACCGCGCCGGTGGTCTGGCTCAAAGCCCCCATCATTACCATGTTGGCAATTCTGCCATCACCGATCTTTTCCGCAATATCATTGCAGGGAATATGGAGAATCTTGGCGTCTGGCCTGTTGGGATCGGTCTTGACCAGGCTGGAGTTGAGGAGGATAGTTCCGCCCTGGGCGCATTTTTCCTCGGCAATGTCCACCGAATCCTGGCTCATGATCACCACGGTGTCGGCTTTGGCGACTATGGGGCTCGCTATTTCCTTATCGCTGACCATTACCGAAGCCCGGGCTATGCCG
>JAEZSM010000049.1 GCA_023421875.1 Spirochaetota bacterium
GCATGCTGGATTTGGGCAAAATGAGAATGTATTCATCGCTTCCCCCTTTGGAATGATCCACTCCACGAGGGGTAACGCGCTGCTACCCTCACCCTACTTCAACGGCGCAGGCTTCGTGACACTAATGGAGGGTCCAACTCCACCAGCCGCAGCTTGAAAAAACACCAGGGAGCTCCGAAGGCAGCCCAGAGCCCCACGATCCCGTAGCGGATAAAACGCACAAGGGCTTGCTGAGAGAGTACCGGATCTCTGATCAGCAACTTTGGCAGACTGTACACCACCAGCAGACTCGCCAAGCCAAGAATGTAGCGCAGCGCTTTTTTAGCCAAAAGGCCTTTCGCTGAGAATCGCAAATAACGACTGGCCAGAGCGAAGCCCATCGCGCTGCCGAAAAACGCCCCTGCCATTCTGGTATCCTCGGGCATGAGAAAATTCATAACCAGGGTAAGGGCGCAGATGAGGAGCAGCCGAGGCCTAAGACTCCATCGATGGAGCATCCCTTCTATCTTTTTTCCCAGGCCGAAGTAGATCCCTAGCACCAGCGCTCCCAGCACCCAACCACCGAATACATCGGTCGGAAAATGAACCCCCAGGTAGACCCTAGACAGTGCGACGAGAAGCGGTATTAGGGCAAAAGCCATAATGCCGAGAAGCCTGGGCAGAATCGAGAGCGCGGCGCCCCAGAACACGAGACTCGTCTGGGAATGGCCCGAGGGGAATCCGAAGCTGGACTCGCCGGCAAGCCCCAGAGAGGGATCCAGGTTATATGGCCGGGGCTGGTGGAAAAGCACCTTGGCCCACAAGTTGAGAAAGGCCGAAAAAAGCACTGCTATGCCAATTCGCGCCCCCGACTCCCTGTTAACGCACCAGTAGATGAGTGGCAGCATGGCTAGGACAAAGCCTTCGGAACCAAAAAAAGTGATAATTTCCATGACCCCGAGCATTCCAGGACCGAGGGCTTCCTGTACCCCCCGTACTACCTCGAGGCCCCAGATCAGTATCGATTCCGGCACAGGCTCCTCCGCGCTTTCCAGAATGGAAATTTATGCTTTCGTAGCGTAAGTATATCCATTGACCAGCCTAGCCGCAAGCAAAATATCCCAGTTCGAAATCAGCCCGCAGGGCGCCGGGACTGGTCGGGAATAAAACCGGCTGTATTGACGAGGCTCGGCGGATATAGTACAAGAATCTCAACCCGCCGGCATGGTGAAATGGCATACACGGTAGACTCAAAATCTACTGCCTGCGAGGGCGTGTGGGTTCAAGTCCCACTGCCGGCAAAAAAAAGGCTGCCCAGGAAGCTTCCCGGGCAGCCTTTTTTATTTTTTCCGCCAGGATTTGCCCGGCGACAATTACAACTACGTCAATCCTCGCAGCAGTCTCAGAACTGGATCATCATATTTGCGATAGCCATCATATACGCCGCCTGGAGCTCCAGGGAGTAGTGCTGGAAGTCCGAGTAGGTGGCGCCTGTAACCGCGTCAGCCACCACGTAGACCATGTCGTCGGCGGCGGTGTAGCTGGCAACTTTCGCGCTTGCATCCACGTTCTTGTCTTCGGCCACGGTAACCTTACTCTTCTTGAGACTAGCCTCGGCAAACTTGGCCGTGGGATTGGCTTTGAAGAAATCCAACATCGCCTTGTTGTTATAGCGATACCCGATGGAACTAGCGTTCAAGGGCATGTAGACCGAGGCCTTGTTAGCCTTGTCCATGTGACCGTAATGCACCGTCTGGGAAGCCTTCTTGCCCACAGTTACCTTGAGCCCGTCGATCTTCACGTTGACCAGGGTGTCTTCCCGAGCTGCCTTTACATAAGCCTCAGCGCGCATGGGATTGGACATCAGACCCTCAAAGTCCCGCTCGTACTGACGGGTAGGCTTGGTAAAGCCGTTGGCTCCGGGAGTGTACTGGGACCAGACGCCAGGACCGCCGGCGGCCTGGTTATAGATATAAAACATATAGCCTCTGATCTGGGGATTGGGATTGCTCAGATTGGCAAAGGGATCAGGAACGCGCACCACCGCGCCTTCAACCAGCGATTTGCCGTCGGGCGAGTTATACTCGACCCAGCCGCCCGGACCCTGCCACTCTTCCAGTTCGGCGGAGACAACCTTGCCGCTATGGTCCACAGTGACAGTAGCAGCGCCGACATAGCCGCCCTGATGAGCGACAAAATACTTGGTCGCGGTCTGGGCGAAGACCAGGCCGCCAAGCGCTGCAAAGACAAACAGAAACGCGATGAGTTTACGGTTCATACGTATTCCTCCTCAGAGACTAAACCAAGCCAAAAGGCCCGGCATGGGAGAAATACTACATTCACACATAATTTTTTGACAATATATAAAACCTAAAATATCGAAACTTTTTTTACTTTATTTACATTTTTTTGATTTTTCTATTCAACTTTATCTATATATATAGACCTATTTCCTCTAAAAATGCAGGAGAAAGGCGATATCCCAAAAAAACCGCTCCTTATCAGTAAAATAGACAGCATCGTGCAGGGGATCGAAAGCGGGAAACTTCAGGCCAGCCCGCAACCCCAGATAGGCGAAGTCCAGAATATTGAGCGCCAAGGCGCCGCCGGTGGATAGAAGCAATCCGTCCTTGTCGATGCTTGGACTGGCATAGAGCTTGGAAAAGAGCCCCGCATCGCCGAACACGTAGGCCATAGGACGAATATTGGCCATGCCGAAGAGTCCGGGTCCCACGAGCCGCAACTCAAGCGACGCGGCTGCCTTGGACGCCGCCTCGTACCCCCAGGGCTGATAGCCACGCACAGAGCTCCCCAACCCACTGCGAAGATACTTGCCTCCAAAGCTCGTGAGCACATAGAGGGGGATACGATCGCCCCAGGCCAGGTCCGCCACAGCGTAGCCGCCGGCATAGGCCGAAATTGCCTTCAGGTCATCCTCGCCGAAGCTGAAGAGAGGCAAATAGCCCTCAACATTGGCCGATACCCTAAAAAAGTCACTGCCGCCCAAAAACCCCGACGCCTTGGGAGCCCACTCCGCTGCAAACTCTCCTCCATACCCACTGACTAAGCGCCTGGAACTCTTTTCAACAGTAGAAACTCCAGCGCCCGCAATAAGCGAGAGCGCCAGCAGCTCTGAGGCATCCGGGAATATTGTCGTACCCAAGAGAGAAGAGTTTTTCTCATAGCGTCCCCTGGCCAGCCCGAACAACTCCAGCGTCAGTTTTTCGACCTCCAGCCCGGGTCTATAGAGAATACCTGCATCCAATGCTAGATTCGGCCAGTGGAACCACTGTTTTTGACTGCTAGGATCGAAGGAAGCCGGCTTGGCTATGTGGCTTCCATCGCTGTCATTCCTAAGTACAAGCCTGTCCTCATAGCCTCCGGCTGCGCGTAGAGAAAAAAGCAAGCCCTGGCTGGAAACAGGAAAAGCGAATTCGATATCCGCGCCCGCAGGGACCGGAAGAAAGCCCAAGAGCGCATTGTTGAATCGAACTCCATTAAAAGCGAACTGCAAGCCCTGGGTTCCGGCAGCCGCAAGTGAAAAAAGCGAAAATGCCCAGATTGCCAACGCTTGAAGCACTCTTTTCATACCAGTACTTTTCATAGTCTTCCCCCTGTGCCGCCTCTTGCAAAGGCTAGCATAGGTGAAGGTATATTTCCATGCATGGGCTCAGAACCTAGGCCAAAGAAAACCAGCCAGGAAGACCGTAAACTTCTCAAACACATATTCATCGCCGTGCTGGCCGGACTCTTCATAAACCTCCTCATCGGCCTGCTCCTAGATGCTGAAGAGCTATCGGAAGCCCTGCAGAGGGCTTCTCTGCTTCTCGTACTCCTTCCCTTCGCCATGATTTTTCTCATCTTTTTTATAGACAGCCTGCGTTTCAAGCTCATTTTCTATCGCTTTAAAATAAAAATTTCTTTCAGGGACAGCTTTTTCAACAACATGCTCGGCTACTTTTTTTCCGCAATAACGCCCGGATCGCTCGGCGGGCAACCCTTCCAGGTACTCAATTTCTCCAAGCTCGGCATAGATTCAGCCACCGCATCGAATGTAGTGTTTTCGCGCCTGCTCGAGGGGAACATCGTTCAGTTGGCCATCATCGCTCTTTTCTTTCATCGAGGTATACTGATGATGGCAAGATTGGGAAAAGGCGCATACATCCTTTCGGCGGGTATGGCCGCAACAATACTGCTGACCGTCGTACTTATACTGGGCTTTCTCAATCCACAGCTCCTCGGCTCCTTAGCACTCAGGCTGGAGAAATCCAGACTGGGCAGGGGAATCTCCCGAATCAGCAGAAACCCTCATTGGGCCGAGAAAATATCGGCCTGGAGCGAAGAGTTGGGCAAAGGATTCAAGATCCTGTGGAAGCACAACACCTTTTTTATGATTCTGGACATTCTGGGTTCTGCGTTAACCCAAATGCTCTGGGCTCTTTCACTCTACATACCTCTGACCGTACTCACGGGAAGCAGGCCACCTTTTCAGGACTTTCTTCTAGCCTACTGTGTCTGTGGCCTCATATCCCTCTTTGTGCCTACACCGGGAGCCTCCGGAAGCACCGAAGCTTCCTACCTTCTGGTCATGGGGACGCTGACCGGCAAGCCTGCGGCTACCTTGAGCGCAATTCTGGTATGGAGAGTAGGCAGCTACTATCTTCAAATTCTCGTGGGGGGTATCAAGTATTTTACCACCAGGGTTCCCCGAAGCGTTTATAAAAAAGACAGACGGGGATTCTTGCGCAGGATACGCAGAAGAAGCCCCGCTTCGGAGCTTTCTTCTGCGAAAGACCTAACGCAGCAGGATCCCGGGCAGGAAGGTGCTCAAGGGCCGGGTTGAACCTACATTAATCTCGTTGGAATACTGCAAAGCAGCATCTTGATACTGGCTGCCAAAATAAAACTATGCGACTTACCTCAATCCACCAGGTGAATCCAGCCCTCGGGGGCTCCCACATCGCCGTACTGAATGCCCGTCAGGGTGTCGTACAACTTCTTGGTTACGGGGCCGATTTCGGTTTCGGAATGGAAAACGTGGAGCTTGCCCTTGTGATAGATGCCGCCGATGGGCGTGATCACCGCCGCGGTGCCGCAGGCGCCTGCCTCGGCAAACTCGTCGATCTCGTCGATATAGCAGTCCCGCTCTTCGGTTTTCATGTGGAAGTGGTTGCCCGCTAGATACAGCAGTGAATACTTGGTTATCGAAGGCAGGATGGAGGGCGAGACGGGGGTGACGAAGGTTCCGTCTTTAGTGATGCCGAAGAAGTTGGCCGCGCCCACTTCCTCGATTTTCGTGTGGGTGGCGGGGTCGAGGTAGATGCAGTCGGCATAGCCGGCCTTGGCGGCGATCTGGTGTGGTAAAAGGCTGCCGGCGTAGTTGCCGCCGACCTTGGCTGCTCCGGTGCCGTTGGGCGCGGCCCGGTCGAAGTCGGACACCATGAAATTCACGGGGACCATTCCGCCCTTAAAATAGGGTCCTACGGGCATGCAGAACACCGAGAATATATATTCCTTGGCGGGGCTCACGCCGATATTGTCACCCACTCCAATGACGAAGGGGCGCAGGTACAATGTGGCGCCGTAGCCGTAGGGAGGCACCCATTTCCAGTTGGCCTTGACCACCTGATCGCAGGCGTCGATGAATTTCTCGGTGGGCACCTGGGGCATGAGAATGCGATCACAGGTAGCCTGCATGCGGGCTGCGTTGCGGTCGGGGCGGAAGAGCTGGATGCGCCCGTCCTTGCGGGAATAGGCCTTCAAGCCCTCGAAGCATTGCTGGCCGTAGTGCAGGGCGGTGGAACCCTCGGAAATCGAAAGCTGATTGTCGGTAACGAGGCGTCCATCATCCCAGGCACCGTCCTTCCAGCGGGAAATGTACCGATAGTCGGTCTTCATATAGGAAAAGGCCAGTTTTCCCCAATCCAGCGACGCTTTGTCCATAGGGATCTCCTTCTTCATATAGCGTTATTCGTATACTTATACATTCGCGCCATACAGGCGTCAACTCTTGCCAGGTCGAAGAGTTGGACAGGAGCCCAGGAATGCGCAGGATTTACAGGAATATCGTAGCCGGTTAATCCGAGGTAGAATATGTGCGGGATGCGTATTCGGCCTTATTGCCGCGGAGCTGAATCGCCCCAAGCATCCATCGCGAGGAAGCAACCATGAAGATTGCCGATTTTTTATCCATCCGCTGGACCGAGCCGGGGGAGCCCTTGATCGAACCTCCCGGGCTTTCACCCATCATCGCCGATCCAAGCTTTCTCTTTCCCGAAGAAACGCCCGAGGGCGACTGGCAGCTCTTCGCCCACTCGGCCTTCGGCATACACCGTTACTCATCCCTCGACGGTCTTGCGTGGAAACACCAGGGCATGGCGCTAAAAAACGCCATGCGGGCCTTTGTCAGACGGCTTCCCGAGGGCGGCTACGCCCTTTATTACGAATCCTACCCTCCCCTGGCGCTGGTTGCCACAGCGCTGCCCATACGGCCAAAATGGAAATCGAAAATCGCCATGGCCGAAAGCTCTGACCTTGCCGCCTGGTCCGCCGGTGCCACGATCCTGTACCCCGAAAAAGACTGGGCCAGCGATGAAGCACTCGGCGCTTCGGTTTCCAATCCCTGCATGATTCAAACCGGGGACGAATGGCGACTTTATTTTTCAGCCTCCCTTTCGTGGATCGAAGATTGTGGTTTCTGCGAGCCCCTTCATCTGGCCATGGCCACCGGAGCATCTCCCCGGGGTCCCTTTGCCTTTCCCGCAAAACCCTTGCCGGTGCCACGGCACAAATCAGAAAAGCATGGATTCGGTACAAGCGTGCTAGGCCAGGGTTCAATCAAGGTTCTTCCCATGGAAGATGGCTACATAGGCCTTCAGAATAAAATCTACCGCGACGCGAAGGGCAGTTCCCGCTCTGCGATCTTCCTGCTGATCTCCAATGACGGCCTCGCTTGGTCGCAGGCAGTTGACGAGCCTCTCTTGGCTCCCAGGGAGGGCTGGTTGAGTTCCCATGTCTACGCCTGCGACTGTCGTTTCCGCGAGGCCGAGGGCCGTTGGTACCTCTATTTCAATGCTCGAGACGGCTGGCGGATCAATCAGGGCAAGGAAAGAATCGGGCGGATTGTGGGGGTATAAAGCAGTTACCTTATTCTAATAAACTATTTTTGGTCACAGTAGGTTTAACAGTCTATGAAGATTCAAGGAGCCAAGACTATGCATGATTTGAATAAACTTCCCGTTATCTACCTTCCCCACGGCGGCGGTCCCTGGCACGTGCTTAAAAACGCCGTCGATGACAGAGAGGGATATACGCGCTTAAAGTACTATCTTGTCGAATTAGGCGAAGGCTTTAAAAATCGCATAACCTCAATCTTGGTTATCTCCGCCCACTGGGAGGAAAACCTGCCTGCGATCCACTTCGGGCAAAACCCTGGCATGTTCTACGATTACTCCGGGTTTCCGCAATTTACCTACAAATTGAAGTGGCCGGCCCCAGGATCACCAGAGTTGGCGGCCAGAATCGAGAAACTCTTGGCCGGTGCGGGTATCCAGACCAAGCGGGAGACCGAGCGCGGCTTCGACCACGGCACCTTTGTGCCTCTGATGCTGGCTTTCCCCGAAGCGAAAATCCCCGTTGCCCAGCTGTCCTTGATTCGCGGCCTGGATCCTGAGCGGCACATAGCCCTGGGCTCGGCCTTACAACCATTGCGGAGCGAAGGCGTGCTCATAATCGGCAGCGGAATGAGCTACCATAACATGCAGGGCTTCTTCTCGGGCGGCCCGGCGGTGGAGTCGGCTTCGCGGCGTTTCGACGACTGGCTGGCGGCAACGGTGGCGATGAGCGACCCCGGACAGCGCCGGGCCGCCCTCACCCAGTGGAAGCGCGCCCCGGGCGGCCTGGAAAGCCACCCCCGCAGCGAACACTTGGCTCCCCTCTTCATCGTGGCGGGGGCTGCCGGAGCCGACCCGGGGCGCCGGGAGTATTCGGAGATGCTGATGAACGCCCACATCGCAAGCCACGTATTCGGCGCATGAATACAAAGTCGCTCAACACCGTCTGCCGAGAAGGCAACACTGACTCAATAGCCAGGGAGTTTAGTGTGTCGACGGATGGTTCCGCAGACTTTCGGACCATCACCGAGGCCCTGGATGCGGTGAAAGCGTTGCGGACGGCCAAGCGTCCCGACGCGACAAGCCTCCAGGA